>CAXUCM010000006.1:0-29359 GCA_964249315.1 uncultured Acetobacteraceae bacterium
AGAGGTTTCCAAAGGCGAGCCTTTGGCGATCGAGCCGCGAAGCGGATCGATGGGGCGGAGCCCCAACCTTAACCCTCGGCGCGGCGCACCGCGTAGCCGACCGAGCCGCCGACGAGCATGCCGCCGAACAGGTCGGAGACGAAGTGCGCCTGCTGCCGCACCAGCCCGTAGCTGGTGGCAATGCCGGCGAGCAGCAGCACCAGCATCAGCCAGCGCGACCAGGCCCAAACGAACGGTGCCACCGAGGCGAGCGCGGTCAGGTGGCCCGAGGGGAACGAGCCGGGCAGGTAGGCATAGAAATTCCGCCATTGCTGGAAATACCAGCGGTCCGGCGGGATCCGGCCGAACCAGATCTTCAGCGCGCCGGTCACGGTCAGCGCGATGCACAGGCTGATCGAGGCCAGCAGAAGCTGCCGCCAAATCCCGCTCAACCGTCCGACGAAGGCCGACCAGGCCCCGAGCAGCACGGTCGCGGCGAGGCAGATCACCGTCAACAATTCGGGGATATGTACCATCCGCCGCGCATTGCGCGAGAACGACAGCCGCTCGTGCACGTAGCGGGCGACGCGATGGTCGAGCAGATGGCCCGAGAGTTCCATCAGCGTCAGCCCGACGAGGCACCAGAGCAGCCAGCGTCCGAACGAACCCCGCAAGGTCGATCGGGGCTCTGCGTCGGCTAGCCGCCGGCTTTCGGTCGCCGGATCAGGCTGACCAGCTTGTCGCGCGCGACGTAGGTGATCGGCGGCACGAAGGAGCGGATGATCGACTTGACCCTGGTGTGACGCTTGCCGGGCAGGAAGGTGATGAAGCTGCTCTTCTTGACCGCCTCCGGATCGGGGCTCCAGTAGAACAGCGACACCGACTTGCGCGACTTGTCGACCGGGCAGGTCAGCGGCTCCGGGAAGCCGTGCAGCGTCTGGTCGTTGGTCTCGAAGATCACCGCGCGATTGAAGATCGGCGCCACGCTCGCCCCGGCCTTCTTGGTGGCGGCATCGCACAGATCGAGAGCGCCGCCCCACTCCTCTTCCCACTCGCGATTGAGGTAGATGATCAGGTTCAACCGGCGCGCCAGCGGCAGCACCGGGTGCTGGGTCCAGTCGACATGCACGTTCAGCCAGCCGCCGCGGAACGATTCATGCAGCCCGCCGCCATGGAACAGCGGATCGGCCACCAGGTCGGCATGGCCGGTCACGTAGCGCAGGAACGCCAGCATCGGCTCGGAATTGACCTGCATGAAGAAGCTCTGCGTGAAGGCGGACAGGTCGGCGATGCCGCGAGAGGTCTGCTTGATCTCGTTCTCGTTGTCGTACTTGATCCAGTCGCGGCCGCCCTGGCTCGGGAAGTCGCGGGTCACCCGGTCGAGGATCTCGGGGTCGAAGAACCCATCGATGACGACGTGCGGATAGGGCTTGCCGGCCCGGAACTGCTCGCGCAGCTCGTCCTTGGCAGCCATCAGCCGCTCGATCGGGATCATCCGGGCGACCGCGGCGTCGAAACCTTCCGAGACAGGGGTGCGGGGCGAGACGACGCTGACGTTCATTGCATTGTTCCTCAGGCTGCTTGTCTGGCCAGGACCGACGTGACCGGGACCAGCTCCGCCCGGCAGCCGAGACAATCCAGTTGTCGGGCGACCTCGTCACAGTAGATCGGATTCATGACGATGACGCGGTCAATCGGCAAGTCCCGCAGGGCCTCCGGCGAGATCACCGGGTGGGCGGTGACGGCGAGGAAGCTGCCATGCTTCTCCGGGTTCATGTCGACCGCCGCCTCGACCTCGTCGGTGATGCCGAGCGTGGTCAGGAAGGCGACCGCCTTCGAGCCGCCGCCCCAGAGCACGGTCCGTCGCCCGGCCCGCTTCTCGGCGGCGAGGTCGCGCTTCCATTCCGCGAGGTGGAGGGGAGCCTCGGCGGCGAAACGGCGCACCGAGGCGATGGTCCGCGCGAGATCCGCCGGCGCTGCGGCATCGCTGGCGGAGGGCGGTTGCGGATGGCCCTCCACCATCAGATACTGGCCGTCATAGTCGCTGCGCAGCTTGGTGACGCTGAAGCCGCTGCGCTCGAACAGGTAGCGCAGCGTGCTGCTGAAGAAGTACGAGCAATGCTCGTAATAGACGTCCCAGAAGCCGATCTCGCCGAACGCGTGGCCGGCATCGGGCACCTGGAAGAAGACGATGCGCTCGGCGCCCTCGCCGCACGCCCGGCGGACACCGGAGACGAACGTGCCGACCTCGTCGATATGCTCCAGCGTCATCTTGCAGGCGACGAAGTCGCCGGCGGCTTCGGCATGACGCGACGAGTAGATGTCCTTGATGATGCGGACGCCCTCCGGCAGTCCGGTGGCAGGCTCGTAGGCCGGATCGAACCCGGTGCCGCGATTCTGGCCCAGACCGACCAGCAGTGCGAGGAACTCGCCCTGGCCGCAGCCGATCTCGACCACGTCGCGCCCGTGCAGGTCATGCCGGTCGATCAGGTCCTGCGCCAGCCGGCGATGAAAGCTGTTGAACACCGCGGACGCCGCCTGGGTCGAGACGTAGTCGTGGAAATAGTCCTGCTTGCTGCCGTCGAACGCCGAATTGAAGACGAAGCCGCAATGCTCGCAGAGCGAGAGGGCGATGTCGCCGGTGGTGATGGCACGCGCCGCCTCGGGCGTGCGCAGCACCGTGACGCTGTGCACCGGCACGCCGCGGACGACGTAGAACGGCGCGCCCGCCTGGTTGCCGCAGCACGGACAGTTGGAAGTCTGGGTCATGGTGATGCTGCCTGCACTCAGATGACGACCGGTTCCGGCACCGGCACGATGAACCTGCCGCCGGCCTCGCGGAAGGCCGACTGCTGCTGCATGATCTCGGAGGCGAAGTTCCAGGCCAGGATCAGCAGGTAGTCGGGCGGGTCTTCGGTCATCTTGCCCGGCGGATGGATCGGCAGATGGTTGCCGCTGTAGAAGCGTCCATGCTTGTTCGGGTTGAGGTCGACCAGGTAGTCGAGCTGGTTGGCGCCGATGCCGCAATAGGCCATCAGCGTGTTGGCCTTCGCCGCAGCGCCGTAGCCGACGATGCGCTTGCCGTCCGCCTTGATCTCGCTCAGCATCGCGCTGAGCCGCTCACGCAGCGCGCGCACCTTGCCGGCAAAATCCTCGTAATAACTGAACCGGGTGGCGCCCATCGCCTGCTCGGCCGAAAGCATCTCCCGCACCGCCTCCGAAACGGATTCGTTGCGGCCAACGAACAGGCGCAGCGACCCGCCATGGATCGGCAGCCGACGGACGTCGTTCAGGAACAGCCCGTTGCGACGGAACAGCTGGTCGAGCGCGCTCACCGAGAAGTAGCAGAGATGCTGATGGTAGATCGTGTCGAACTCGTTATGCTCGATCAGGTCGATCAGGTATGGACATTCCAGCACGGCGATGCCGTCCGGCTTGAGCAGGGTGCGTATGCCCTGCACGAAGCTGTTCAGGTCGGGCACGTGCGCGAGCACGTTGTTGGCGAGGAAGACGTCGGCGGCAACCCCTTCGGATTGCGCCAGGCGCGTGGCCAGCTCGAGGCTGAAGAACGTGTTCAGCGTGCGGATCCCGGCCTTGACGGCGGCCGCGGCCGGCCCGTCGGCCGGATCGATGCCCAGAACCTGGATGCCGACCTCGTGGAACGGCTTGAGCATGTAGCCGTCATTGCTCGCCGCCTCGACCACCAGGCTCTGCGGCCCGAGCCCGCGCGTCCGGATGATGTCCTCGGCGCTGGAGCGGAAATGCCGCATCAGGCTCGGCGAGACGGAGGAGAAATACGGATAGTTGTTGCAGAACAGCACCTCCGGATCGACCGTGTGGTGGATCTGCACGAGCGAGCATTCCGGGCAGAACATCAGGTCGAGCGGCGCCATCGGCTCCGGCTCGGCCAGCTGCGCGTGGGTCATCAGCCGGTCGGCGAGTGCGGTCTCGCCGAAGGACATGATCTCCCGGAGCTGCTCGCAGCCGCAGGATAGGCAGCCCTTGAGGACGGTGATCATGCGGAGAGTGCCTCCGTCATGGGCGACTTCTCTCGCGCTGCCGACCAGCGCAGGGTGCGGTCGAGATCATGATCGGCCAGCAGGGCGCGCAGATGGGCGATGCGGCTGAAGCGCGGCCCCTCGAACCATTCCTGCTTGAGGCCCGCCGCCACGTAGGCGTCGCGCAACTGCTCGATGCCGCGTCGCGCCGTCCACACCGGCCTGAAGGCGGGCACCACCCGGGTGATCTTGCTGCAATCGACGCGGTAGCAGCGCGCGTCCGGGCCGGCCCCATCCTCGAAATCGATGCGGCAGCCCGGCACCAGCTCGGCGACCAGGTCGGCGATCTCGCTGATGCGGTAGTTCTCGTCGTTGCGGCCGACATTGAACGCCTGCAGGTGGACGTCCTCGCGCGGCGCCTGCATCACCGCCAGGAACGCGCGCGAGATATCCTCGATATGCACGATCGGGCGCCACGGCGTGCCGTCGCTTTTCATCAGCACGCGTCCGGTGGTGAGCGCCCAGGCGGTGAGGTTGTTGACGACGAGATCGAAGCGCACGCGCTGCGAGAAGCCGTAGGCGGTGGCGTTGCGCAGGAAGGTCGGGCTGAACCCGTCGGTGGCGAGTTCCGCCAGCGCATGCTCGGACATGATCTTCGCGGTGCCGTACGGCGTGACCGGGCTCGGCGAGGCGGTCTCGTCGACGAAGTCGTCGCCGGCAGCCCCGTACAGGCTGCAGGAGGACGAGAACACGAAGCGCGGGATCCCGGCATCGCGCGCGAGCCGCGCCAGCTTGACCGTCGCCTCGTGGTTGATCGCGATGGTCAGGTCGGGATCGAGGTTGCCGAGCGGATCGTTCGACAGCCCGGCCAGGTGCAGGACGGCGTCGTAGCCGCCGGCGAGATCCGCCGCCTCGACGTCGCGGATGTCGCGGTCGATCGAGCGGATCGGCGCCATCTCGCCGGCAAAGGTGCACCGGCGATACAGGTCGCTGTCGAGCCCGACCACCTCGTGACCCGCCTGTTGCAACAACGGGACGAGAGCGCAGCCGATATAGCCGCGGTGTCCGGTGACGAGAACTTTCATGCCATGCCCGCTCATGCGTCCGTCCAGGTCTTCCAGGGGGGGTTGCCCGACTGCCAGAGGTTCTCGAGCAGGTACTTGTCGCGCAGCGTATCCATGCATTGCCAGAAGGAATCGTGCTTGTAGGCCATCAGCTGGTTGTCCCTGGCAAGGCGCTGCAGCGGCTCGCGCTCCCACTGCGTCGTGTCGTCATCGATATAATCGAAGATTTCGGGTTCAAGCACGAAAAAAGCGCCGTTGATCCAGCCTTCGGCAGCCATCGGCTTCTCGTTGAACTCGCAGACGCGGTCGCCGTCGAAGTCCAGATGTCCGTAGCGGGCGGGCGGCCGCACCGCGGTGATGGTCGCGAGCTTGCCGTGCGCGCGGTGGAAGGCGAGCAGCTTGCCGAGATCGACGTCGGAGACGCCGTCGCCCCAGGTCAGCATGAAGGTCTCGCGGCCGATCATCGGCGCGAGCCGCCGGATGCGGCCTCCGGTCTGCGTCTCCTGACCGGTATCGACGAGATTGACGTGCCAGTCCGGCGCCACCGCGTTCTTGCGCGTGATCTCGCCGCTGCGCAGATGCACTTCGAGGTCGGAATGCAACGAACTGTATTTGAGGATGTAGTCCTTGATGTACTGGCCCTTGTAGCCCAGCGCGATGACGAACTCGTTGTGTCCGTAATGCGCGTAGTGCCGCATGATGTGCCAGATGATCGGCATGCCGCCGATCTCGACCATCGGTTTCGGCCTGATCTCGGTCTCCTCGACGATGCGGGTGCCCTTGCCGCCGGCCAGGATGGCTACTTTCATGGTGTCATCAACTTTCATCTTCGCGGCGAGCCAGCTAAGAGATGCTGGAGGCCGGATGCTTCGTTATGATCAGCTGCTTCATCAGGAACGGGATGGCCCGGCACTTCGTTCCGGGGTCAACGCGGCTCGAAGGATTGAAAACCGTCATGCTTGCCGAACCATATCACATTCCTGCAGTCGTTTTCCAACGTGCGTGAACGGGTGATCAGCAGACCGGGAACGCTGGGCAGCGCCGGCTGGTCGGCGATCGATTACTGGACCCAGCAGATCGTCGCCCTGCTCGTCTTCATCGTCGTCGGCAATATCATCGGCCCGTCCGCGGTCGGCGTCATGACGATGGCCCTGCTGGCGATGACCCTGATGATGACGCTGCTGCTGGACGGGCTGTCCGACGCGCTGATCCAGCGCGAGACGATCACCGCCGCGGATTTCGACACCACCTTCTGGCTGCTGCTCGGGCTCGGCAGCGCTGCCGGGCTGGTGCTCGTCGCCAGCGCCTGGCCGATGGCGGCCCTGTTCGCCGCGCCCGCACTCCGGCACGTCCTGCCGCTGCTCGCGATCTGCGTGCCGTTCGTCGGCATCACCGCGACCTATCACGGCGTGCTGCAGCGCGAGCTGCAGTTCCGCACGCTCGCGATCCGCACGGTGATCTCGCAGCTGAGCGGCTTCGCGGTCGCCGTGCTGCTGGCCCGCGACGGCTTCGGCGCCGACAGCCTGGTCGGCTACTACCTGGTCGCGCGCATCCTCGAGGCGACGCTGGTGATGCCGGTGAGCGGCATCTGGCCCGGCCTGCGCTTCCGTCGCGACGCGGCGGCACGGATCATCGGCTTCGGCCGGCACCGCGTCGGCAACCAGCTGCTCGGCTTCGTCGTCATGCAGGTCGACCGGTTTTCCGCGGGCCTGTTCCTGGGTGCCGCCGCGGTCGGGATCTATTCCTTGGCGGAACGTATCAGCAGCGCGATGATCAACGGCTTCTCCGGCGTGGTCGGCCGGGTCGCCTTTCCCGTGCTCGCCGCCCGGCAGAGCGAGGCGCGTGCGTTCGCTTCCAAGCTGTCGGACTTCCTCAGCGGCGTCGCCGCGGTGGCATTGCCGATCTTCGTCGGACTCGCGGTGACCAGCCGCGAGATCGTCGGCACGCTGCTCGATCGCCGCTGGGACGCCGCAGCCCCGCTGCTCGCGGTGGTCTCGCTGGCCGGGATCGCGCATTCGTCGAACTACCTCCTGACCGCCGCGGTGAACGCGCGCGGACGGCCTGACATTCCGGTTCGATACAGCGTCATCGTCATGGCCGTTCGGCTGCTCACCAGCCTGCCGGCCGCCTGGCTCGGCGGCGTCACCGCGGTCGCCTGGGCAAACCTGATCGTCACCACGCTATCCGCGCCCCTGGTCGTCGTCTTCGTACGTTCGCAGATCCCGGGCGTCGGCCGGCTGGTACTCAAGGCCGCTCTGATCCCCGCCGTTGCGGTGTCGGTGATGGCCGTCGTCGTGCTGGCGACCGGGATGCTGCTGCCCGGTCAGCCGCCGATCATCGTGCTGGTCGCGAAGATCGCGGCCGGCATGATCTCATACCCAGCTCTTCTCCTGCTCCTGTCGCCGCGGGATCTCCTGTCCCGCCTCTCCGGGGCGGTAGCGAGGAATTGAGGGCAGGCTGCCGGGTCGCAGCGTGCCGCTCATTCCCCAGACTGCGTGCTTGGTCCTTCGCAGCGAGACGAACCATTTCGGGCTGACGGTACGGATCAGGTCGCGCGCCACGTCACCGAAATGACCGTCGGTGGTCCACCAGCGCAGCAACTGCGCGTAGCAGGCAAGTCGCCCGATCCCCGCTGGCACGGTCTTGTTGACGAGGCCCCAATAGCGTCGATAGATGCCGAGATGGAACATCGTGTTGCGCTGCTTGGCCTGCCCGCTGGTGTCCTGCCATAGTGCGGCCTCCTTGGGGTCGACCAGCAGCAGCGCACGCGTGTAGCGCATGTCGTGCTCGCGATGCAGGAACAGCGGCTCGGGCGTGCTTACCCACGGACCGCGCAGCGCCATCTCGGCAAGCAGGACGCGGTCCGAGCCGCTATAGGTGTCGTGCAGCCCCGAGCCGATCAGGGCGGCACGCCGATACAGGCCGAAGAAATCCTCGCACTGATGCCGGGTGTGGATCAGCCCGCCGAAGCGACGCGCCGCGGTCCTCGCACCGGCCTGCTTGAACACGTTGGAGAAGGTGCGATAGGTCTCGCCGGCCGGACCGATCTCGCGGATGCCGACGGTGCAGAGCACCGCCTGCGGACATGCCGCCAGGGCAGCGACCGCGAGTTCGAGATAGTTCGGCGCCAGCATGTCGTCGTGCGCCGCCCACTTGAAGTAGGTGCCGCGAGCAAGACCAAAACAGTAATCGTAGTTGGGTCCGGCGCCGAGATTGCGGTCGTGGCGGACGTAGCGGACGCGCGGGTCGGACGCGGCGACCGCCTCGCAGATCGCCTGCGTGCCATCGGTCGAGCAGTTGTCGCAGACGATCAGCTCGAGATCGGCCATGGTCTGATCCAACACGGACCGGATCGCCTCGCCGACATAGGCTTCGCCGTTGAAGACCGGGATGCCGATGGAAACGAGGGGCGTCACGCTGTCTGATTGCTGCTCGGCTGCACGCATAACCGGTTCCTGTCACAACAGTGACGCGTTGAAAGAGGTCAAACAAAAAAGGTCTCGGACGAGACCGTTTAAAACAATCCCTCCCCAAACCGGCGGCATAACAATCCGGACGACCCGCAAGTCCGGGCCGTCGCCGAGAAATCAGAGGCTTCTAGCCTTGAGATCAGTTCTCAGGCGGCACTTATATTCTCACTAACAGGGACACAGGTAAATACACCAAAGTGTGACCCGAAACCTCTTTTTCCTCGTCGAAACGACGAAACAACATTACTTCTTGCCAAGGCCGCCTCGCGTCAGCGGCAGCGATGATATTGAGGCGGGCTCGCCTTCGGGAAGGGAAACCATGCGGCCGAACAATTTTGCCACGCCGGCGTGTCTTCGGCGACACGGCAACGCCCCCGTTTGCTGACGCATCGCGCCGGAGCCTGACCGTGGAGGATGTCGACTGCGTCGTCGTCGGCGCCGGTATCGTCGGGATCGCGGTCGCCCGGGCGCTCGCCCGAGGCGGCCGCGAGGTCATCGTGCTGGACGCCGCCGAGACGATCGGCACGCAGACCTCGTCGCGAAACAGCGAGGTGATCCATGCCGGCATCTACTATCCGGCGAACAGCCTGATGGCACGGCTCTGCGTACAGGGCCGACGCATGCTGTACGCCTTCTGCGCCTCCCGCGGCGTGCCGGTAAATCGCTGCGGCAAGCTGATCGTCGCGACCGACGAGGCCGAGCGCGCCCGCCTGGTCGAGATCCAGGCTCGGGCGCAAGCCAACGGCGTCGAGGATCTGCGCCTGCTCGACGCCGCCGAGGCACGCGCGCTGGAGCCGAACCTCGCCTGCACCGGCGCGCTGCTGTCGCCGAGCACGGGCGTGTTCGACAGCCACGCCTACATGCTCGCCCTGCAGGGGGAGGCCGAGGCGGATGGCGCGCTGTTCGTCTTCAACAGCCCGGTTCTCGGCGGCGAGGTCGTGGATGGCGGCATCGCGATCCGGGCCGGCACCGCCGATCCGACCGCCCTGCGCTGCCGCCTGCTGGTCAACGCCGCCGGCCTGGGTGCGCCGCGTCTGGCGCGAGCGATTCGCGGCATGCCGGACCACCTGGTTCCGATCGCCCACTACGCCAAGGGCAACTATTTCACTCTCGCCGGCGCGGCCCCGTTCTCCCGCCTGATCTATCCGGTTCCGGTCGCGGGCGGCCTCGGTGTGCACCTGACAATCGATCTCGGCGGCCAGGCCCGCTTCGGCCCCGACGTCGAGTGGGTGCCGGCGCCGGATTACACCGTCGATCCCGCCCGTGCCGACCGGTTCTACGACGCGATCCGGCGCTACTGGCCGGGCCTGCGCGACGGCGCGCTGCATCCGGGCTATGCCGGTATCCGCCCGAAGATCGCGCCGCAAGAGGCGCCGGCACAGGATTTCGTCGTCCAGGGCGCACGCCAGCATGGCGTCGCCGGCCTGATCAACCTGTTCGGCATCGAGAGCCCCGGACTGACGGCAGCCATTGCACTCGCCGACCTCGTCCGCGATGTGGCGCACGCATAGACCGGGGCTCCGCCTTATGGAAACTCCAAATGGATTCTCAAGGCTCCGCCTTGAGCGGGTCCAGGGCAGAGCCCTGGCCTTAAACCATCAATCAGCGCTCGTGTTCTTGCGCTGACGTGCCGACTGCTTGTTCAGCCGTCCCGCCGTGCGCAGCAGCGTCAGCTGCTCCGGTGCGTTACATTCCCGATACAACCGGACCAAAGCGAGTTCGTCCATCGACAGGGTGGCGGTCACGTCCTGGCGCGCCATGCCGTTGACGAAGAACTCCACCGACACGCCGAGCACCTCGGCGATCCGTGGCAGGTTGTGCGCCTCGCCGCCGCGATTGGTCTCCCACAGTGCGACCGCGCTGCGGCTGACACCCCCCAGCGCCTCGGCAAAGGCTTCCTGGGTGAGTCCGCGATGCTGTCGCAGCAGCCGGATACGGGCGCCGACACTGTCCTCCGAGCCGGGACTCATCAGGCTGAACATGTCGGTCAGACGACTCGCCTTGCGCATGATCGAATGCTTCGCGGCTCCGGCTTCCATCAAGATCGGACAACGCCGACCTCCGCATCATACGCAAACTCAACCCGCGCGACGAGGCGTGAGCCGCGATCAGCCGTCCAGCCGCGCGATCCAGTCGCGTACGCGTGCCTCCGGCGAGACCGCCGAGAGGATGTCGGACACCGCGGCCGCGCAATCGGCCCCGGCGGCAATGCAGCCGGCGGCACGCTCCAGCGTGATCCCGCCGATCGCCACCAGCGGGATGCCGGGCACGCGCCGCTTCCATTCGGTGATGCGCTCCAGTCCCTGCGGCGCCCACGGCATCTGCTTCAGGGTCGTCGGATAGATCGGTCCCAGCGCCACGTAGTCCGGCGCCACGGCGAGTGCGCGCGAGAGCTCGGCCTCGGCGTGCGTGCTCACGCCGAGCCGGATCCCGGCGTTGCGGATCGCGGCACGGTCGGAAGCGGCCAGATCCTCCTGGCCGAGATGCACCCAGTCCGCCCCCAGCTCGATCGCCAGCTGCCAATGGTCGTTGACCACCAGCGTGGCGCCGCTCGCGCGACATGCAGCCTGGGCCGCGCGGATCTCGCGGCGCAGCGTCTCCGGCTCGGCGTGCTTGATGCGCAGCTGCACCAGCCGGGCGCCGCTTCCGACCAGCCGCTGCACCCAGTGCGCGCTGTCCACGACCGGATAGACGCGCGACGGCAGACCGATGCGCGACGGCAGAGGGGCGGTCACGCCAGCAGCGCGCGACCGAACACCGGCGTCGAGGGCTGCGCCATGTCGCGGCTCTCCATCGGATCGGCCAGGAACGCCGCCCGTCCGGCCTCCACCGCGAGCGCGAAGGCGCGCGCCATCATCACCGGGTTGCCGGCGCGCGCCACCGCGGTGTTCAGCAGCACCGCGTCGTAGCCGAGTTCCATCGCCGCCGCCGCATGCGACGGCAGCCCGATGCCGGCATCGACCACCAGCGCCGTCTCCGGGAAGTGCGCGCGCAGCGCGCGCAGGCCGAACCGGTTGTTCAGGCCGCGCCCGGAGCCGATCGGCGCCCCCCACGGCATCAGCACGCGGCATCCGGCGTCGAGCAGGCGCTCTGCCACCACGAGGTCCTCGGTGGTGTAGGGCAGCACCTTGAAGCCGTCCCCGCACAGGGTGCGCGCCGCCTCGCCCACGCCGAACACGTCCCGCTGCAGCGTGTCGCTGTCGCCGATCACCTCCAGCTTGATCCAGTCGGTGTCGAACAGCTCGCGCGCCATCTGCGCCGTGGTCACCGCCTCGCGCGCGGTGTGGCAGCCGGCGGTATTCGGCAGCACCCGAACGCCGAGATCACGGATCAGCGACCAGAACCCCTCGCCGGCCCGGCTCAGCGGTCCCTCGCGACGCACCGAGACGGTGACGATCTCGGCGGCCGAGGCGCGCACCGCGTCGGCCAGCACCGCGGGCGACGGGTATTGCGCCGTGCCCAGCATCAGCCGGGAGCCGAAGGCGACCTCGTAGAGGTTCATCGCATCATCCCCCTTGCGTCGGCACCACGATCTCGATCCGGCAGTCCGGATGCAGCGCCTGGCGCTCGCGCGAGGCGGCCGGCACGAAGTCGCCGTCGACCGCGGTGGCGACGCGCCGCTGCGCGTAGCCGAGCTCGGCGAGTGCCGCCGCCAGCGTGCCCGATGCCACGTCGTGCGGCGTGCCGTTCACCAGGATGCGCATGCAGGATCTCCTCCGGGCGACACCTATGCAGTCCCGACGTCCGCCGCAAGCCGGGCCGCCACCGCTTCGGCCAGCACCGGCGCCAGCAGGAAGCCGTGCCGGTGCATGCCGTTGACGCTGATCACGCCGCCCTCCTGCCGCACCCGCGGCATGTTGTCGGGATAGGACGGCCGCAGCCCGGCGCCGGTCTCGAGGATCTCCGCCTCGGCAAAGGCCGGATGCAGCGTGTAGGCGGCGCCGAGCAGCTCCATCACCGCGCGCGCGGTGATGCCGCCCTGCTGCTCGCTCTCGATCATCGTCGCACCCACCATGAAGACGTGATCCGCCCGCGGCACCACGTAGACCGGCGTGCGCGGATGCAGCAGCCGCACCGGACGGGACAGACTCAGCTCCGGACAACGCAGCAGCAGCATCTCGCCGCGCACGCCGCGCAGGCCGGGCTGTACCGCGCGGGCAGCGAAGCCGCGACAATCGACGATGTGGGCGAAGCCGTCCGGCGCCGCCGTCTCGCCGAGCCGGATCTGGCCGCCTCGGGCGCGCAACTGCTCGGCCAGTGCTGCGAGGGCCGCACGCGGGTCGAGATGCGCCTCGCGCGGGTAGAACAGCGCGCGCCCGAAGCGCGACCCGAGCTCCGGCTCCAGGGCCGCGATCCCCTCGACGTCGCGCCATTCATGGCCGTCGGTGCGGCGCGCGAAGCGGCTGAGCTCGCCGCCGTCGCGCGAGGCCGCCAGCACCAGGCTGCCCTGACGCAGGCAGGCCGGCACGTGCGACAGCCACCAGCCGATTGCCGCCTCGGCATGATCGAGGATCTCGCGCGGCGCGGTCTCCGCCTCGCACCAGGGGGCAAGCATGCCGCCGGCCTGCCAGGAGGCGCCCGAGCCGATGCGTCCGCCCTGTTCCACCAGGGTGACCGCCGCGCCCCGCTCGGCCAGCACCAGTGCGGTCACCAGTCCGGCGACACCGGCGCCGCGGACCAGCACGGCCGTACCGTTCACGCCGGGGCAACCGCGGCGAGGCGCGCCAGCACGTCGATCTCGCCGTTGCCGCAGAACGCATCCTCGACCGAGAGCACCTGCCGGATCTCGGCGGCGACCGAGATGCCGCCGGCACCGAACCGTCGCAGCATGCCGAGCGGATCGTCGTCCGGCTGCAGCCCGTGCGAGGCGAGTCGCGCCAGGCAGTACGACAGGATGCCGGCATGGATGCGCTCGAGCGTCGCAAAGCCGCGCGCAGCCTCGGCCACCGTATCGAACAGCGGCGCCGCCGGCGATGCGTGCCGCCGCCGTGCCGGCTGCGTGTAGCCGATCACCTGGCCGTGCGGCGCGCTCAGCACCGCCTCGAGCAGCAGCCCGTACGCGCCGCCGAAGCCGGCTGCCGCACCGCCCTCGGCGAAGGCGCCGAAGGCATAGCCGCCGCGCGCCTCGACCCGCCGCGCCGCCTCGGTCACCGCCATGTAGAAGCCGACCAGACGCACCCGGAGCACATGCTGGATCGCCGACTGGATGGTGGCGCCGTAGCCGACATCGACCAGCCCGGCGCCGCCGCCCGCGGTCAGCCCGCAGACGTTCGCGTAGGCCAGGAAGCCGGCATGCTGGGCGCAGACATGCGGCACGATCTCGCCGGCCAGCAGCTCAGCGACGCAATGCACGATCGCCGCATCCCGCATCAGCACGATGCGGCGGGAGTCTGCCGGTGCCGGCCGGCGCGGCGTGAAGCCGATGCGTGCCAGCAGCAGCGCCTCGACGGTGCCCTCGAACCAGGGCGAGCTCTCGGTCAGCAGCCCGACCTCGAGACGGCCGGCGCCGGCAGCGGTCATCGAGGCGCCGAGCCGGGCCGCCAGCACCGCGCGTCGCGAGCAGGGCAGATAGATCCCGAGCGGCAGCCCGCGGCCGGCGAGTTCCGCGCGCAGGGCACCGTAGAGCCGCTCGAGCAGCCAGCCCTCGCGCGAGGCGAAATACAGCCGGTCCAGCCGCGCCGTCGCCGGGTGACGGATCAGCCAGGCCATGAAGGCGAACAGCGGCGGTCCGAACAACTCGGCGCCGAACTGCTCCGGCGTGTCGATATGCGGCCGCGGCGCGTGCAGCAGCGGCGGCGCCTCCGGCAACGGCCGCCGCGGCAGCAGGCGCAGCCTCACGCCGCGGATCCCGCCCGGCAGGCGCCCCGCGGGATCATCAGCGACGCAGCCAAACCCGTCTCCCTGCCGTGCAGGTGTTCCATAGCGCATATCGACACCGCGCGCGCGACCGACGCCGCGCGCGTGCGTTGAGGCTGGCATGAACAAGATCGCAGCCGCCTGCCTCTCCATCGGCGCCGTCGCCGCCACCGCCCGGGTCGGTCGCCAGGCGGGTCCACAGCATCCGCCCGAGGCGATCTGGTACGCCGGACTGCAGAAGCCACCGTTCACCCCGCCGGGTGCGGTAATCGGCGCGGCCTGGGGCGGGCTCGACCTGCTTCTCGTCTACGCGGGGGCTCGCCTGTTGCGCGCGCCCGCCAGCCTGGAGCGGAGCGGCGCCTTGCTGTTCTGGTCGCTCAACGTCGCCGGCATCGGATTCTACCCCTGGGTGTTCTTCCGCCAGCGCCGGCTCGGTGCGAGTGCGATCACCGTCGCCTGCATGCTCGGCTCGGCGCGGGCCGCGGTCGCGACCGCCGGCAAGGTCGACCGCGTCGCCGCCTGGTGCACGATGCCTCTGGTCGGATGGCTCGCCTTCGCCGGCCTGATCAGCGAAGAGCTCTGGCGCCGCAACCCGTCTTGACGCCGGAAGCGCCGCCCGTCCGCTTCGACGCTGCCTTCCGGCAGGAGCTCCGAAGCCGCCTCGCCGCGACCCGCTGGAGCGACGCGGTTACCGCGGACTGGCGCTACGGGACCGATGAGACGTTCCTGCGCGCGCTCGTGCAGCACTGGCACTCGGCGTACGACTTCGATGCCGCCGAGCAGCGTCTGAACGCCCGGCCCCGGTTCCGTGCGGACCTGGCCGGGTTCGGCATCTCCTACCAGATCCTGCGCGGACGCGGTCCGCGGCCGACGCCGCTGCTGTTGATGAATGGCTGGCCGTCCAGCTTCATCGAGTACGACAGGCTGGCGCCGAGGCTCGCCGACCCGGCGGCCTATGGCGGTTCCGCCGACGACGCCTTCGACGTGGTCATGCCGGCCTTGCCGGGCTTCGGCTTCTCGGACCGACCGACGCGCCCCGATCAGGTCGACACCCCGGCGCTGTTCCACCGCCTGATGACCGAGGTGCTGGGCTATCCCGCCTATATCGCGTCGGGCACCGACATCGGCGCCGGCATCGCCACCCGCCTGGGATTGCGCTACCCCGACGCCGTCCGCGGCATCCATATCGCCACGGTCGTGGATCCGCCGCTGACCGAGACGTCGCCGCCGTGCACCGAGGCCGAGCGCGCCTACCAGGCCCGTGTCGCACTTTGGCAGGCGGAGGAAGGCGCCTACGCGCACCAGCATGCGACGAAGCCGCAGACCCTGGCCTTCGCGCTCGCCGACACGCCCGCGGGTCTGGCGAGCTGGATCGTGGAGAAGTTCCACGCCTGGGGCGACCACGGCGACGCCATGCAGGCCGCCTTCCCGTTCGACATGCTCATCGACACCCTAATGATCTACTGGCTCACCGAGACGATCGGATCGTCGATACGCACCTACTACGAACACGCGAAGTTCCGACCGGCGCTGCGGCCCGACGACTACGTTCGCGTGCCGACCGCGGTCTGCATGTGGCCGAAGGACCTGGTCACCGCGCCCAGGGAGTGGGCCGAACGTTTCTACAACGTCCAACAATATTCCAGACCCGAGCAAGGCGGTCACTTCCCCGCCTGGGAAGCACCGCAGGCCTACGCCGCCGACCTTCGCCAGTTCGCCAACAGATGGATTTTCAAGGCCGAGCCTTGAGCGGGTCCAGGGCGGAGCCCTGGCCTACTCCACCGTCACCGACTTCGCCAGGTTGCGCGGCTGATCGACGTCGGTGCCTTTCAGCAGCGCCACCTCGTAGGCCAGCATCTGCACCGCGATGCTGTGCAGGATCGGCGCGGTAAAGGCGTCCGCCTCCGGCACCGTCACCACCGCCTCAGCGATGCCGCGCAGCCGCACCGCACCCGGCGCGTCGGTGAACACCAGCAGCCGGCCGCCGCGCGCGCGCGCCTCCTGCAGGTTCGAGGCGGTCTTCTCGAACAGCCGCCCGCTCGGAGCGATCGCCACCACCGGCACGGTGCGATCGATCAGCGCGATCGGACCGTGCTTCATCTCGCCGGCGGCATACGCCTCGGCGTGGATGTAGGAGATCTCCTTGAGCTTGAGCGCGCCTTCCAGCGCCACCGGGAAGTGCTCGCCGCGGCCGAGATACAGCACGTCGCGGGCGTCCGCGACGATGGCGGCGATACGCCGGATCTCGCCGGAGCGGGCAAGCAGCTCGGCCGCCTTGCCGGGCAGGTCGAGCAGCGCCTCGACCAGCTCGACCTCGCGCGGCGGCTCGATGCTGCCGCGCGCGCGTCCGGCGGCGATCGCCAGGCAGGCCAGCACCGAGAGCTGCGCGGTGAACGCCTTGGTGCTGGCGACGCAGATCTCCGGGCCTGCCACCGTGTGCAGCACGACGTCGCTCTCGCGCGCCATCGTGCTCTCCGGCACGTTCAGCACGGAGACGACGTGCTGGCCGCCGGCACGCAGCGCGCGCATCGCCGCCAGCGTGTCGGCGGTCTCGCCGGACTGGCTGATCATCAGCGCGAGACCGCCCGGCTGCAGCGGTGCATTGCGGTAGCGCAGCTCGCTGGCGACGTCGGCGTCGGTCGGCAGGCGCGCCTCGCCCTCCAGCCAGTGTCGCCCGAGCAGGCCGGCATAGAACGCCGAGCCGCAGGCGGTGATGGTGACGCGCGGCACCTGCGCCAGCGCGAACGGCAGCGCCGGCAGCACCACGCGGCGGGTGGCGGGATCGATCATGTGCTGCAGGGTCTGGCCGATCACCAGCGGGTGCTCGTGCAACTCCTTTTCCATGTAGTGCCGGTATCCGTCCTTGCCGATCGAGCCGGCGATCAGCGCAGTCTGCCGGATCTCGAACGGCACCGCGCGCCCGTCCAGGTCGAACATCTCGGCACCGGTGCGACTGACGACGCTCCAATGCGCGTCGGGCAGGTAGGCGATGCGCCGGGTCAGCGGCGAGAGTGCGAGACTGTCCGAACCGAGGAACATCTCGTCCTCGCCGAAGCCCAGCGCCAGCGGCGCGCCGTGACGGGCGCCGATCATCATCTCGCTGTGGCCGGCGAAGATCATCGCGATCGCGTAGGCGCCCTGCAGCCGCCTGAGGCAGGCGTGCGCCGCCTCGCGCGGTGCCATGCCGCGCTTGAGGTTGCGGTCGATCATCTGCGCGACCGTCTCGCTGTCGGTCTCGGTGCTGAAGACCTGCCCGTCGCGCTCGAGCTCGGCGCGCAGCTCGGCATGGTTCTCGATGATGCCGTTATGCACGATGGAGACCAGCGCGGTGCCGTGCGGATGCGCGTTGCCTTCGGTCGGCGCGCCGTGCGTCGCCCATCGCGTATGGCCGATGCCGGTGCTGCCGCCGAGCGGGAAGCGCTGCAGCGTCTCGCCGAGATTGTCGAGCTTGCCGCCGGCGCGCCGCCGCTCGATATGGCCGTTGACGAGCGTGGCGAGACCGGCGGAATCGTAGCCGCGATATTCCAGCCGGCGCAGCGCCTCGAACAGCAGGGCAGCGGCCGGACGCGCGCCGATGACGCCGACGATTCCGCACATCAGCCTCTATCCCTTGCGCAATCTGGATCGAAACCAGGCGGCCCGCCCCGGCTTGTCCACCTGGCGGGCGCGACCGAACGCCATCGCGTCGGGCTCGACCGAGTGCGTGATCACGCTGCCGGCGGTGACCAGCGCGCCGTCGCCGAGCGTCACCGGCGCCACCAGGATCGCATCCGAGCCCACGAACACGTCGCGGCCGATGGTGGTGCGGTGCTTGGCGACGCCGTCATAGTTGCAGGTGATCGTGCCGGCCCCGATATTGCTGCCGGCGCCGACAGTCGCGTCGCCCAGATAGCTCAGATGGTTCGCCTTGGCTCCGTCGCCGAGCTCGGTCGCCTTGAGCTCGACGAAGTTGCCGACATGCGCGGCTCGGCCGACCCGCGTGCCCGGCCGCAGCCTGGCATACGGCCCGACCAGCGCGGCCTCGCCGACGATGCAGCCTTCCAGGTGGCTGAAGGCGCGGATCTCGCTGCCGGCGCCGACCTGCACGCCGGGGCCGAACACCACGTGCGGATGCACCACCACGTCGGCCGCCAGCACCGTGTCGGCGGACAGGAACACCGTCTCCGGCGCGACCAGCGTCACTCCCGCCGCCATCGCCCGCGCGCGTAGCCGGTGCTGGATCTCGGCCTCCGCCGCGGCGAGCTCGGCGCGCGAGTTGATGCCGTGCAGCTCCGCCTCCGGCGCCTCGACCGCGCGCACGCCGACCCCTTGGACCGCCGCCAGCGCCACCACGTCGGTGAGGTAGAACTCGCCGCGGACGTTGTCATTGTCGACCGAGGCCAGCCAGCCGGCGAAGTCGGCGGCGCCCGCGCACAGCACTCCGGCATTGCACAATCCGACCGCGCGTTCCGACGGTGAGGCGTCGGCCCACTCGACGATGCGCTCGACCCGGCCGTCGCGGGCGATGACGCGACCGTAGCGGCCGGGATCGGCCGGCCGCATCGCCAGCAGGGCGAGTCCCGTACCCTCGCTGCGGCGCGCCTCGATCAGCCGGCGCAGCGTCGCCGCCGTGATCAGCGGGTTGTCCGCGTAGAGCACGGCGACATCGCCGTCGCCGAACTGCGCCTGCGCCTGCAGTGCGGCGTGCGCGGTGCCGAGCCGCTCCTCCTGCACCACCACCGCATGCGGTGCTGCGATCGCCGCCAGCGCCTGCATCCCGGGGCCGACCACGACGACGATACGGTCGAACACCGTCTCGCAGCTCTCGATCAGATGCAGCAGCATCGGCCGGCCGGCGAGACCGTGCATCGCCTTCGGCCGGGCGGAGTGCATCCGGGTGCCGAGACCGGCGGCGAGCAGGATGGCGGTGGCGTGCATGATGGATTGCCGGTACCGTCGCCCGGGCCGCGCTGTCAAACCCGGGCGGCCCATCCTCGCATCACGAACCATTACGGAATCCTGCGAATTGCCGGATGCGCTGCCAGACTCGCTGATCGTGTTCGACCTGGACGGCACCCTGGTCGACACGATCGACGACCTCGCCGCCAGCGCCAACCGCCTGCTCGCGGCACACGGCCATGCGCCGGTCGACGCATCGACGGTCCGGCCGATGGTGGGCGACGGCGTCGCCGCCCTGGTGCGCCGGGTGCTGGCGCATGCGGGGCTCGCGATCGATGCCGCCGCCGCCACCGCGGCCTTCGCCGCGGACTACGAAGGCCATGCCGCGGAGGCCTCGCGCCCGTTCCCCGGCGTGGTCGAGACGCTGCACCGGCTGCGGCAGGGCGGCTGGCGCCTCGCGGTGTGCACCAACAAGCCGGCGGCGGCGGCGGCCAGGCTGCTGACGGCACTGGAGCTTGCGCCGCTGCTGGCGGCGATCGGCGGCGGCGACAGCTTCGCCACCCGCAAGCCCGATCCCGGGCACCTGCTCGACACCATCCGGGCTGCCGGCGGCGTGCCGCAGCGGGCGCTGCTGGTCGGCGATCACGCCAACGACGTCCTCGCGGCGCGCGCCGCCTCGGTCCCCTGCATCTTCGCGCGCTGGGGCTATGGCAGCCCGTCGATGTCGGCCGGGTGCGCGGCGATCGCCGATCGCGTCGGGCAGGTCCCGGCGCTCGCCTCGGCGCTGCTGGCTACAGCGACGCCCGCGAGCCGATCGGTGCCGCGGGAAGCGCCTCGACCTTGATGAGGAACATGGTGGCCAGGCCGAGCTTCGGGCTCTGGAAGGTGATCCGCACCGGCAGCGCCGGCGCGCCCTGCAGCACCGAGGCGACCCAGGCGCTGCCGGTCTTCGGCTGGCGCATCTGCGCCTCGTCGTCATCGTGCAGGAAGCCGCCGATCTCGAGACTCGAGAAGTCGCAGCGAAGGGCGGTGCCGCTATAGGGCGAGCGGTCGTCCTGCGGCACCGTCTGCCGGCCGGCGCCGCGCGAACTGGCGCGGCTCAGCCGCAGGCCGTCGAAGATCAGCGCGCCGCCATCGCAGCTTCCGGTCTGGTCGACGCGGCGCACCAGCTCGGCCAGGGCGGCCAGCGTGTCGATGCTGCCGCGGGCCTGCGCGATGTCGACCGGATCGCGTCGGGGCTCGGCCGGGGTCAGCACGCGCACCACCGGATTGCCGTCAGGATAGTCGAGCACGGTCCGGCGCATCGCCCCGCGGGAGAAGCCGGCGCTCTCGAAATGCAGCGGCAGCACCGTGTCGCCGACGAAGCGGCCGACGGCGATCGAGGTGACGTCGGTATGCACCATCAGGCTGAGCAGGCCGGCGCTGTGGTCGCGCAGCACCACCGAGTAGCCGGCCGACGTCAGCCGCAGGTCGGCGACCACGTCCAGCACGTGCAGGCCGTGCCCGTACAGCGCGTAGCTGAGCCGGATCCCGCGCGATGCCGCCCCCGCCGCATCCTGGATCGGCTGCACGGCACTGCCTTGCGAAGCGACGCACGGGATCGCGGCAAGCAGTGCCACGGCAGCGAGACCGGTCCGGAGCGAACTGACAATCATGCGAGCGATGGTGCCCGCCCCGTCCCTGATGTCAAGAAGGCCGGTGGGCCGGTGTAACGAACGGTTCAGGTGATTGCGTCGGGGCCGCCAGTCGGTTCAGATGCAGCCATGCCGCATCCATCGCCGAAGCTCGCCGAGCCTGTGCTGCCCCAGTCCGGCGAGAGCAGCGCGCTGCGCGCGAGCTGCTATGCCGGGCTGATCGTGCTGCTCGCACTCGGCGGCTGGATGCGGTTCTCGGACCGGATCGCCGCGATCGTCCCGGGTCTCGCCGCCCCCGGTGCCGCGGCCGCGAGCGCGACGCCCGTGCGCGGCCTGGTCGAGCTCGGCCTGGTGCCGGCCAGCCAGGAGAGCGCCCAGATCCAGGCGATGCAGCTGCCGGCGGGCGATGCCGGCGCGTTGCAGCAGGCGCTCAACCGGCGCCGGGTGCGGCTGGTGCAGATGCCGGTGTTCGAGAATGACGGCGGCGCCGGCGGGCTGGTGCAGGTCAGCTCCGGCGGCATGACCCGGACCGTGCGGCTCGCCGCCACGCCGACGGTGCTGACCCTGCCGATCAACCATGTCGGCACTGTCAGCTTCCGCGCCCTGGGTGCGTCGCCCGCAGGTGGAGTGGGCATCGGCGCGATCACGCTCGGCGGTCCGATCGGGCTGCCGACGCTTGCACCCGGCCAGGTGCTCGAACTCGGGGTGATCGCGCAATGAAGGGCCTGCTGCCGGCCGCGACCCGGCTGATGCCGTTGATGATGCTGGCGTTCCTGACGCTGGCGACGGTGCAGATCTGCATGCAGCTGCATCTGTCGCTGAGCGGGATGCTGTCCTGGCTGACCCGGCTCGGCTGGCTGTATGCTGGCGTCGCCGGCAGCAGCTGGGCGCTGGTGCTGGCGGGTGCCGCCTTCGAGTGGCGCGCCGGCGGGCGGGCGCGTAGCCTACACAAGCAGGCGCGCAAGCGCCGGGGGTGGATGATGGATGTTCTGGCCCGGCTGACCAATCGTGCGGCGCTGGAGCAACTGCTGTCGCAGCAGGAGCGCGCCACCTTCATCGATGCGGGAGCGCTGTCGCTCACCCTGCGCGACCAGGTGATCGGCCAGGACGCGGTCTGCGAGGACATCGCCCAGCAGCTGCGACGCCGGCTGGCGTTGCAGGTGCGCGGCAAGCCGGTCGGCATCTTCCTGCTCGCCGGGCCGCCCGGCTCCGGCAAGACCTACCTGAGCAAGAAGCTGGCGACGGCACTCGGCCGCAAGCTGCTGCATTTCGACATGACGCAGATGAGCTCGCCGCACGCGGCGACGCAGCTGTTCGGCTCGCCGAAGGGCTATGTCGGCTCGGACAGCTACGGCAAGCTGACCGGCGGCCTGAAGGAGACGCCGGACTCGGTGGTGCTGCTCGACGAGATCGAGAAGGCGCATCCCGACGTGTTCAAGAAGTTCCTCACCGCCTGGAACGACGGCCACGTCACCGAGGCCTCGAACAGCGCGCAGGTCTCGACCACGCGGGCGATCTTCATGCTGACCTCGAACATCGCCACCGACATGCTGGGCGAGATCGCCGATAGGCTCGGCCACGATCCGGAGGCGATGCGCGCGGCTTCGGTCGAGGCGCTGCGCTCGGCCGGCTTCGCGCCCGAGGTGCTGAACCGGCTCGACCGGATCTTCGTGTTCCGCAAGCTCGAGGGGCTCGACATCGCCCGCGTCGCGGCACTCGAGATCGAGGCGATGATCGCGCAGTACGGGCTGGAGATCGCGCCAGGCGGCATCGATGCGGCGCTGCTGTTCGAGGTGATGCAGCGGCAGGACCGTCTCGGCCAAGGCGCCAGCGCGCGCGACCTGGTCCGTTCGATCGAGGAGATGGTCAGCGACGGGCTGATCGAGGCGCGCCAGCAGGGTGCCCGGCGCGTCCGCCTCGACCAGGAGGACGGCCAGATCGTCACCCGCATTGCCGATCTCACCGCGGGCAGCCGACTGCAGGCGAGCGAGCCGGAGCGGCTGCCGTAAGGCGCGCGCACGATGTCGGCGATCGGCCGGCTCTGGCGACGCGCTCCGGCCTGGCGGCTGCTGCTGTTCGTGGCGATCGCGACGACCGGCCTCGCGGCGATGTTCCCGCCGCTGCTGCCGCACCCGGGCTTCCTGCATCCGACCGGCGCCCGCTACGTCGCACCGGCCGCCGACGCCGGATCGACGGACTCGTCGGCGACGATCTTCATGCCGCCGATCACTGGCACGCGACAGACGCTGATCCCCTTCGCCGGCCGTCAGGTGCCGCTGCCGCTGGGCTCATGGACCGAGATCACGCTGCTCCAGGCGGTCGGACCCGTCGCGGGACAGGGTGTCGTGCTGGCACGTCTGCAGTCCGGCCGCATGACCGGGATGATCATCGTGCTGGGAACCGCGCCGACGCAGACCATCGTGCCGATCCCGCAGGGTGTCTGCGTGGATCCGACCGGCCTGACGGTGAACGTGCTGGCCAGTCCGAGCGGCAGCGATCTCGCGACGAACGAATGCTGGTCGCTGCGCCGGATGACGACGTCGACCCTGGTCGATCCGCGCAACCCGCTGGAGAACCGGAGCTTCGAACGACTCGGCAAGCTCGGTATCGAGGTGCCCAAGCACGCCCTGGCATCGATCTACGATCGCCACGATGATCATGGCGGCCTCTCGGTCACCATCCTGCTGCCGGACCCCAACCAGAGCGACAGCCTGGTGCATCGCGTCGACGCCTGGACGCGACGTTGGGTGCCGCTGCTGCATCGCGGTTTCGACGGCACCCTGGCTGCCACGGATGTGACGCCCACGCTGGCTCGCGACCCGACGGCGCCGGGGCCTTAGGTTAAGTCATCCAGGGGGTTGATACCGGACCGGTTGTACCGACGGCTGTTGATTGCGGTCGATCAAAGGCCAGGGCTCCGCCCTGGACCCGCTCAAGGCGAAGCCTTGAGAATCCGATTTTCGCGCGCCTAAGAGGCTGTCTGGCTCGTTGCAGATGAGACCGGAGTCCATACTCTGAAGCTTATTCGCCGCCAAGCTGGCGCCATGCAGACGAGCAAGGACAGAGATGAGAATCGCCGCGTCATTCCTGCGCTTCTGTAACGCAATCGACATCCTTGCTCCTTGGCGTGCAAGGTGAACCGTCACGTTCATTCAGGCTTGCGCGCTTCTTCGACGTAGATCAGCTAGGTAACAGTGACGATGGTTTGATATCTGTTGCGACTTGGCATTTGGACGGCGTGTCTACTTGACTGCGTGCAACCCTAGGCGTGGACTGTCAGCCTTGACCTATGGAGAGCATATTCCATGGGCGCTACTGCGCATTGGGAGCATGCTGCATGAGCTACTCTCGTCAGACGGCTGGCGTCTACTTCGCCGATACGTTCCAGGGGCTTACCTACTTCCCGTTTGGGCGCCTTTCTCGAGGTGTGCTTGTCCCGTTTGGGCGAGAAAATGAGTTCCGGTCATTTCAGCAGCGTTGGTCAATGTGGACGCGGATTGCCTCCACCGTCAGCGTACTGTTGTTCATAGGCGCGCCCGGACTGCTCGAGGTTGCCGCTCTCGCGGTTGTCCCTGCCGTCGTAGTGGCCAAGATCCTTGCTGTTCGTCATCGTGCTGGAGCCCTGCCCTATTCCGAGAGCTCCGCACCTAGGGTAGAGTTCGCCGCCCGAGCCCGTAATGTGCCGGTTGGCGCTATCGTCACGCTTTTGGCTCTTTGCGTCGTGCTAGCCGGTGTCGTGGCACCAAGCGTCTACAGCGACCTCGCGCGGGGACAGTTTGCCTCGGATCGGGAAATGGCATTGCTCAAAGGGCCTCTCTTAATTGGCGGCCTCCTGTTAGTCCTGCTCCTGCTACGACGTTCTCGCTGATCAGGACTCAAGGCTCACCCAAAAGCTATCCAGCAGCAATGAAAGGCTTTGCGAGCCTCCTCGATATCTGGGGTACCTTCACGAGAGCGAGCCGCGCAGACCACCCGTCGCGTGCCTGAGCCCGGGGGCCCGCGGCTGAAGTCGCATGGGTTCGGGACCGTTGCCAGAGCCCGGGAAGTACGCTTTAGGAGCGCAAGCCGGAGCCATCGTCGCCGCGCTCTCCAGGTCGAAGACGTGACCATGACCTCTCATCCGACCGCGTCGAACGCGAAGTCGACGGCGGCCACATCTGCTTCCTGGCCAAAGCCGGGCCCAGAACTTGTATTACTCTCATTCCGCTAGAGTTCAGAGACAGCCTCTGAAGCTGTACAGACCGAGGGTATCGTCTTCAAGCCGCGCCAGCGGCGGGTCGAGAACGCGAAGGCCACTCGACCCAGTGTCGATGACGGCGATCATTGGCCTTCCGTCGACGAAAATCTTGAGGGAATAGAAGATCCCAGCGGGCGAGATCTCTCTTCCAAGTGGAGCCTCCACCTGTGTACTGCGCGACTCTACGGCCTGGGTGTGGCCAGCATCAGGCCGCGACATGAATGCCAGCACGACGCAGCAAACGGAAACTGCGCGAACCATCCTATCAAGACAACTGGATTCTCAAGGCTTCGCCTTGAGCGGGTCCAGGGCAGAGCCCTGGCCTTGCAAGGTTCCCATTCAAAGGCTGGTGGTATCAATTCGGCTTCATTGCCGGCGCGGGTTGAGGGCGGCTTTCGACGACGCGGTCACGACCTCCGCTTTTCGCTTCGTAAAGCGCGGCGTCGGCGCGGCCGATGAGTGTTTCCCAGGTGTCGCCAGGAAGTGCCCAGGCAAGTCCTACGGAACATGTCACCCGGATCGGCTTGCCACCCGCATTGAAGGTGTCGTGCCGCATGGCCAGGTGGAGGTTGAGGATACGTTCGGCCGTGCTCCCGTCCCAATCGTCGAGAACGAGAAGAGCCTCCTCGCCCCCATATCGCCCGGCGAACTCGTCGCCGCGCAAATGCCGTTTGATGATACTGCCCAAGGCGCGGAGAACCTCGTCCCCGCCGAGGTGACCGCAGGTGTCGTTGATGTTCTTGAAGTGGTCGACGTCGAGAAGCGCGACGAGAAGCTCTTCCCGTCCGAAGGGCCCCCTGAGTCGTTCCTCGAGGCGGCGCTCGACCTCACGACGCACGAGCAGGCCGGTCAGTTGATCGTGCGCAGCCTGATGTCGAATATGGGCGGTCGCCTCCGCAACGTGGCGCTCCAACTCGGCCTGGCGCGCGTACATGCCACGGTAGCGGACTCTCATCACGGCGAGTATCACAGCATAGGTCAGAGTGAACGCGGAGACCGACCAGAGGAGTTCGGCCCACGACTGACGCCACCAAGGAAAACCGACTTCTACCGTCAACACCGTGGGTGCTGAATGCCGATGCGTCAGGACGTCGTCGGCGATCACCGTCAAGACATGATCTCCGGGCGGCACGAAGGAGTATCGAACGAGCCCGGAAGACGACGTCACCCACGTCGCATCGACGCCAGACAGTCGATACCGGAACTGGACCGAGCGCTCGACGCCATGGTTCGGCGTCCCGAGCTCGACGAGCAACGGCTCGCGAGAATAAGGGATGCGGCCATGGCCGACGGTACGAGAGCCAAGATTTGCCTCGGTGACGACTGCCGCGATCGGGCGATCGGCAAATAGCGACGCAGGATCACGGATATGCGACACACCTCGATCGGTCGCGATCCAGACAGAACCGTCCGGATCCTCCCGAAGGCCGTCCTCGCTTACGCCGTTCGACAACAGGCCCTGATCCGACCCGGCAGATACCCAGCGCCGCCCATCAAAGACAGTGATGCCGAGATCGGTGCCGACCCACAGCCATCCCCGATGATCGACCATGATGGCGTACGTCGTGTTTGATCGCGTATCCTCGATGGATATCGCACTGACGCTTGCGACGCGATCGTTCGAGACGACCAGGCGGTAAAGTCCGCCCGTGCCGCCGATCCAGAACGCACCGTCTCTCGCGATCGCCATCGTGACCGGCTGAAGCTCGCCGACCGTCCATCGACCACCGACGACGACATCGTTGCCGTTCGCGTGCCAGTGTCGAAGTCGGCCACTCGTCAAGTAATAGACACCACCACGACCGTCGTACTTGATACTGGAGACAAGCGTCCCGGTCGCGACCACGAGGGATGGGTGAAGCGCGTCGGCCGAACCAGGCAGTATGCGATACAGCCCGGTGGCCGTGCCAAACCAGACGGCATGATCCGGCGTCGAGAGTATCGCCGCGACGGCAGGCGTTGGCACGATCGCCGAGGATCCTGTCGCACCGCGCACGACGCGGAATCCCTTGTCCTTGTAACCGGCAAGAAGATCACCGCCGGCTGTCACCGCGATCGCATATGACGAGCCGGGGATGATCTCGACGACCCGCCTCGACCTGCCTTCTTCCACGACCTTATCCAGGCCGTCATCGGTCGTGACCCACAGTGCACCGTCCGCGGACCGCGCCGTCTGCCAGGCTAGCCCGTCCGAAAGCCCGTCAGACCTTTCGAGACTATCCCACTGGCCGAAACCCAGCCAATGGACCAGACCCCGCCCGATCATGTGGAACCAGAACTGTCCCGTCCTGTCCGTCATCGCGCTGACGATGATGCCGCTCGGAGCGCCGTCCTGGACGGTCAATTCCGACCATCCTGCCGGACCCAGAACGTCGATGCCGCCCGCGGCTTGCGTGACGAACGACCCGTCGGGTGCGCGGTAGATGCCGAGATCCGTCGAATACGCCTCGTATCGGCCGCCCTGGTCAGGAAGCAACACCGAACTCCAGCGGCTCGATCTCGGCTCAAATGTCGAGACGGACGTCGCAGATCGAGCGAGGATACGCCCACCGCTGCCATCCACCAGGTCCGACGCCTGACCCGGCCCGAGGCCATCCGCGCTCGAGTAGCACAGGACCGCACCAGGATCCGCACGACAGATCCGGCCGTCGACGAAGGTCTCCCAGAGCCGACGATTGATCGAGAAGATGCCAGCCGCGTGGGCGAGCTGTAACCACTCGCCGCGATCGTAGGGCATCGCCTCAAGACGAGGGGGCCCCAGCGACGGCACTATGACCCTTAACGCTGCATCGTTACTCAAAAGAACAAAGTCGGATCCCCATGGCACCAGACGGTGAAGGCTTTCGTTGTAGAACGAGATTGCCGGATGACTGACGGGCCTGAACGTCAATGAGGTGACCGGATGCGACGCGTCCGAGGGCTCGGTCGAGACGTAAACCTCGTCGGGATACTCAATCGCGACCCGACCGCTGACATTCACGGCGACGCTTAAGACCTTGCCGCCCCGTCGGAGACCGCATTCGGCACCAAGAGCCATGAAGCGCCGGCCATCATAGGCAAAGACCCCGCTTTCGGTCGAAATCAGAAGATCACCCGCCTCATCCTCGGCGAGCAATGTTCCACCGAGGTTCAAGAGCCCCTGATCGAATCCATACGTCTCGAAGTTGGATCGCTCGGCCCGGGCTGAGGCAGCTCCAAGGATGCAGGCGAGCGCGAGAATGGTCAGGGAATGAACCTGAAGCCTGCGGGATCCCCAAGCCATGGAGGCGCCTCATCAGGTCAAAGCTGCCTGCAGAGCCCATCTCATTCGGCACGTCGCAACGCTACCGACTTTTTCGCAATGAGACAGCAACATTTAGGCGCCCGGCCACCCAACTTAACGTTATTACACGTCGAGTCGGATGGAGCCGAGGGCGAAGCAGCGCCTTGCCGTCAGCGGAAGTAGTGGAACTCGTCTGGGTTGAAGCTCACCCGGACAATCGTGGCCGCGCCCCTGCGCGCCGAGGCCACCGCCGACACACCGACAGAGGCCGTCACACCATGCTGCGGCATCGAGCCCATGATTGTCGGGCGCGCATGCTGATCGGGAAGCGGCATGACCATGACGGCCATGGCAAGCGCCAGCACGGATCCATACGGAACGAAGCGATGGGAACGATTAGACATTGCAGTATTCTCCCTGCCAACTCCGGGGTCATTCCGGACAACGGCGTCAAGATAGAGACTCAAAGCCGGGCAAATCAATAGGAGAGACAGTTTTCGGTTAGAAAAATAAAATACTAAGTTGGACCAGGCGCGTTTCGGGAGACTAATCTTCCAAGAAAGACACCATCTTTCCTGGATCTTTCCGCTTGCTTACTTCCTAAAGCCTAAGGAAAGACTTCCACCATCGCGATCACATGACTGGCCAACCAACGAATGCATTGATTGTCGTTTCGAGTGGACGAAATATGTCGGCCGACAGCGCCGCCTGGCGGCTCTACCAGACAGTTGGGCACCGGATCGCGACGTACCCTGTCGCCGGTCTCGGCGCCGCAATCTTCGTACAAGGATTTCAAGGGCCGCGCTTCTTATGGGATCGAGCCGCGAGGCGGATCGATGGGCAACGAGGATATGGGGCTCCGCCCCACACCCCGCTGGGGGCAGCGCCCCCAGACCCGCATCAATTCACTGGTTTATGAGGACCAGGCTTAAAACCATGCCGGAGCAATTACGGATGGTTTCTTGCGGGGAAGTTAGACGC
>CAXUCM010000007.1:0-15212 GCA_964249315.1 uncultured Acetobacteraceae bacterium
ACTGTCCGAACTCGGCCCGCTGCCGGCGCGGATGCTTTCGGCCGGGCAGAAGCGGCGCGCGGCCCTCGCGCGCGTGCTGCTGCTGCGCGCCCCGCTCTGGCTGCTCGACGAGCCCAGCCTCGGACTGGACCGCCACGCGATCGACCTGCTCGGTGCCCTGCTCGCCGCCCATCGTCGCGCCGGCGGCCTGGTCGTCGCCACCACCCACGTGCCGTTGCCGCTGCCGGACCCGGCCATCCTGGCCCTGGCCGGGTGACCGGCCCGGTCGCACGCTTCGCCGCGGTCGTCGCCCGCGACCTGCGCCTGGCGCTGCGGCACGGCGCCGACACGCTCGGCGCGGTGCTGTTCTTCGTGCTGGCCGGCAGCCTGTTCCCGCTCGCGCTCGGCCCGTCGCCGGAGCTGCTGCGCCGGATGGCGCCCGGCATCGTCTGGGTGTGCGCGCTGCTCGCCGCCCTGCTGCCGCTCGACCGGCTGTTCGGCGCCGAGCTCGAGGACGGCGCGCTCGATCAGCTCATGCTGTGCGGCCTGCCGGCGCCGGCGATCGCACTCGCCAAGATCGCGGCGCACTGGCTGACCACCGGCCTGCCGCTGCTGCTGGCCGCCGGCCCGCTCGCGGTCATGCTGGGGATGCGGCCGCTCGCCCTGCCGGTGCTGCTGGCGGGCCTTGCCCTGGGCACGCCGGTGCTCTCGCTGATCGGCGGCATGGCCGCGGCGATCGTGCTCGGCGCCCGGCGCGGCGGCGTGCTGCTGCCGCTGCTGGTGCTGCCGCTGGCGACCCCGGCGCTGATCTTCGGCGCCGGCGCCATCGATGCCGCGCAGTCGGGGCTGCCTTACCGTCCCGACCTGTTGCTGCTCGCCGCCTTCCTTGCCGGCGGCCTGCCGCTCTGCCCGCTCGCTGCGGGCGCCGGCCTGCGGGCGGCGGTGGAATGATGCTAAGAGAAGGCCGGGGGTTTCACCCCTGGACCCCGATCGAAGGCGGAGCCTTCGAAATCCATGTGTTGGCTTCGCCTGCCCGGACCGCGAACGAGGAGTTGGAACGATGCTGATTGAGAAGATCCTGGATCAGAAGGGCCGCGACTGCGCGACGGTGCGGCCGGAGGCGACGGTCGCGACGGCGGTGTCGCTGCTGGCCGAGCGGCGCGTCGGCGCGGTGGTGGTCGAGGACCTCAAGGGCAGCGTCGTCGGGATCTTCTCGGAGCGCGACCTGGTCAAGCTGCTGGCCGCGCGCGGCGCGGACGCGCTGATCGTGCGGGTGCGCGAGGTGATGTCCCGGCCGGTCATCACCTGCAAGCCGGAGGACCGGCTCGACGCCGTGATGACGATCATGTCGGAGCGGCGCATCCGGCACATGCCGGTGATCGCGAACGACGCGCTCGCCGGCATGATCAGCATCCGCGACCTGATCCGTCACCGTCTCAGCGAAAAGGAGCAGGAGGCCGCGGTGCTGCTGGATATCTCACGTTCGCATGGCTAGGAAAGGCCAGGGCTCTGCCCTGGACCCGCTCAAGGCTTAGCCTTGAGAATCCATTTATCGAGAGGTTTCCAAAGGCGAGCCGCGAAGCGGATCGATGGGGGCGGAGCCCCAACCTCAAATGTAATGCTCGGCGAGCGGTGCGAAGCCGTTGAAGCGGGTCGAGCAGTAGGTCGAGACGTAGGCGCCGGCGGACAGCAGCTCGACGCGTTCGCCGGAGGCGAGGTCGAGCGGCAGCCGATAGTCGCTGCGTTCGTACAGGATGTCGGCGCCGTCGCAGGTCGGGCCGGCGATCGCCACCGGTCCGGTGCGGCCGCCCTCATGCGGGGTGCGGAAGCGATACCGGATCGCCTCGCCCTCGGTCTCGGCGAGGCCGCCGAAACGGCCGATATCGAGATAGACCCAGCGCATGCCGGTGTTCGCGTCGGCGCCGCGCCGGCTGACCAGCACCACCTCGGACGACACCACGCCGGCATCGCCGACGATGAAGCGGCCGGGCTCGACCACCATCTCGGGCAGGGCGTTGCCGAAGGCGCGCGTCATCGCGCGCGAGATCGCGTGCGCGAACTGCTCGATCTCCGGCACGTCCTCGCGGTAGCGGGTCGGGAAGCCGCCGCCGAGATTGAGCATGCGGATGTCGAGCCCGTCGCGAGCCAGGTCGGTGAACAGCAGACCGACGCGGCCGATCGCGGCCTCGTAGGCCTCGGTGCTGGTCTGCTGGCTGCCGACATGGAAGGACAGGCCGTACGGATCGAGGCCGAGATCACGCGCGCGGCGCATCAGCCGGCTCGCATGCTCGACGGTGGTGCCGAACTTGCGCGAGAGCGGCCAGTCGGCACCTTCGTTCTCGACCAGGATGCGGCAATAGACCCGGCTGCCCGGCGCATGGCGGCCGAGCTTGTCGAGTTCCTCGTCGCTGTCGAAGGCGAACATCGCCACGCCGGCGGCGTGGGCGTGCCGGATCGCGGAGACCTTCTTGATGGTGTTGCCGAACGAGATCGCGCTCGGGCTCGCGCCCGCCTGCAGGCAGAGGCTGATCTCCTCCCACGAGGCGGCATCGAACGCCGAGCCGAGCGAGACCAGCCGCTCCAGCACCGGCGCGGCCGGGTTCGCCTTCACCGCGTAGAAGATGCGCGCGAGCGGGAGCACCGCCTGCAATTCGCTGTAGCGATCCGCAACGCGGTCGACATCGACCACGAGACACGGCGTCTCCGGCTCATGAACAGCCAGGAAACGGGCGATTTTGGGTGTCATCGCGCCCCAACTCCCCTCGATGGCGTCCACCTGGAAAGGCGATGGACGTGTTGCGAAACGGTCTAACGGACCAGCGACCAAGACTGGAACCCGACCCGGAGGGGCAGAATCCCGATTGCCAGAACGCTTGACGTCGTTGCGTAACCTCAGAGGGCCAGTGGCACGTGCGTTGCTGCGTGGCGCTGATATGAGGCCACCCGCCGGCGGATGCAACTGAAAACGTGACGCTCGCTTGCAGCCGCTGCGTGAGGCACGCTGATATGGCGTCGCCGCAGGATCACGGGCGGCAGCGAGGAGGCGGAGCATGCGGGATCGCGTTATCGGCCAGCGGGACGGCCGGGAGCCGGTCGGCCGGAACCAGGCGGAACACCATCGCGAGGCACGCATCGGCCGGCACGCGCATGCGCCGATGCAGATCCCCTGGCATGGCTGGAAACAGGTGATCCAGCGCACCTTCTCGGAAATGATCTCCGACCGTATCGGGCTGGCCGCCGCCGGCTGCGCCTTCTACGGCACGCTGGCGCTGTTCCCGGCGATCAGCATGCTGGTCTCGATCTACGGGCTGGCGTTCGATCCGCAGACGGTCGAGCCGCAGATGAAGATCCTGCAGCACCTGCTGCCCGGACCGGCCTACGTGCTGATCAACGACCGCATCAACATGCTGGTCAGCAAGAGCCACGGCACCCTGACCGTCAGCCTGATCATCAGCGTGCTGGTGACGATGTGGTCGTCGTCGGCGGGCACCAAGTCGATGCTGGCGGCGCTGAACATCGCCTATGACGAGCGCGAGAGCCGCTCCTTCCTGCGCTTCCAGGGCACCGCGCTCGGCATGACGCTCGGCGGCATCGTCGGCGCGGTGCTGACCCTGGCGCTGCTGGTGTTCCTGCCGGCGGCGCTCGACTTCGTGCCGGAGCATTTCCACATCACCATCATCGAGCAGCAGACCCAGCTGCTGATCCGGCTCGGCAGCCCGCTGCTGATGGTGCTGTTCGTGGTGGTGGCGTTCTCGCTGCTCTACAAGTTCGGACCGTCACGCCAGGAGGCGCGCTGGCACTGGGTGGCGCCGGGAGCGGTCGTCTCGACGGTGCTGTGGCTGATCGCCTCGGCCGGGTTCTCGTACTATGTCGGCCACGTCGCCAGCTACGACGCGACCTACGGTCCGCTGGGCGCGGTGATCGGCATCATGATGTGGTTCTTCGTGACCGCCTACGTGGTGCTGCTCGGCGCCGAGCTGAACGCCGAGCTCGAGTTGCAGACCGCGCAGGACAGCACCACCGGCGAGGAGCAGCCGCTCGGCAGCCGCGGCGCCTACGTCGCCGACCACGTCGCCGAGGAGTAGACGCTCAGCGGGACGCCGCGACCGCCTGGGCGCTGGTATCGCCGCCCGCCGCCTGGGCCACCTCGGTATCGTCGGTCCCCGGCGTCACCCGCTCGAGGGTGACGCTGTTCAGGCCCTCGCGCACCATGCCGAGCCGGTTGGCCGCGGCGCGGGACAGGTCGATGATCCGGTCGCCGCCGCCGAACGGCCCGCGATCGTTGACGGTGACCACCACCGAGCGGCCGCTCGCCTGCGACGTCACCAGCAGGCGCGTGCCGAGCGGCAGGGTGCGGTGGGCGCAGGTCAACTGCATCGGGTTGAAGCGGGCGCCGCTGGAGGTGCGCTTGCCGGTCAGGTCATGACCGTACCAGCTCGCCAGGCCGCTCTCGACGAAGACATGATGTGCGGCCTGCAGCGCCGCGTGCGCCTGACGGTCGAGTGCCGCGTGCACCGACGCGGCCCAGGCCGTCACCGGGTGCGCCGGCTCGGCACGGGCGCCGCTGCCCACCGCGGCGCAAGCAAGGACGGCGAGGACTGCCAGCCGGCATCGAGTCCGCACAGGGCGCGCGCGGCGTCCGTTCGAGGGATGGCAGCTCCGTGGCGTCACGTCCGGTTCAACTCCTGCGGTCCGTTGATAGTAAAGGATGATCCAGAGGGCGAGAGCAAGGCAAAACGGTTGAACACAGCCGCCCAGATCGTCCTCGGCATTGATTTGAAGAGCTCGCGGACGAGTAGAATCGGGACGTTACTGGGCAGTTGACCGACGCGTTCTTGTGCACTGCACAGATGTCGCTGCACGCCTCGGCCATGCGCCGAGTCCGCTTGGAGAGCGCACGCCGTCATGCTAACGCCCCGGCATGGGGCCGCCATTGATCTCCGTCCTGAACGGACCGAACCTGAACATGCTCGGGCTGCGACAGCCGGACGTGTACGGTCGTGCGACCCTGGATGATCTCGAACAGGTTTGCATCCAGGCGGCAGAGCGCCTCGACGTGGCCATCGACTTTCGCCAGACCAACGGCGAGGGCGAACTCATTTCATGGGTGCAGGAATGCCGGGGCCGGGCGCGGGGTATCGTGATCAATCCAGGTGGCTACAGCCACAGCTCGATCGCGTTGCTGGACGCGCTGCTGGCGGTGGAGCTGCCGGTGATCGAGGTGCATCTGTCGAATATCCATCGTCGGGAGGAATTCCGCCGGCACTCCTACGTCTCGCAGGCAGCGCTGGGCGTGATCTGCGGGCTTGGGGTGCGTGGCTACGCCCTAGCGCTGACGGCGATGGCGGACACCCTGCTGGACGAGGACGATCGATGAGCCGCCTGCTCGTGGATGCGGATGCAATCCGCGCCCTGGCCGACATCCTGAACGAGACCGGCCTGACCGAGATCGAGATCGCCGAGAAGGACAGCCGCATCCGCGTCGTCCGGGCGGCGGCGGTGATCCAGGCGATGGCGCCGGGCGCCGGCATGACGGCCGCCGCCGAGACGGTCGCCATGGACGCCGCCGGCATTGCCCCCGATCACGCGAGACATCCGGGCGCGGTGAAGAGCCCGATGGTCGGCATCGCCTACCTGTCGCCGGAGCCGGGTGCGGCCGCGTTCGTCACCGTGGGGCAGCAGGTCGCCGCCGGGCAGACCCTGCTGCTGATCGAGGCGATGAAGACCTTCAACCAGATCAAGGCGCCGCGTGCCGGCACCCTGACCCGCCTGCTGGTCGACTCCGGCGCCCCGGTCGAGTTCGGCGAAGTCCTGGCGATTGTCGACTGAACCGACACTCCCGATGTTCGACAAGATCCTGATCGCCAATCGCGGCGAGATCGCGCTGCGCATCCTGCGCGCCTGTCGCGAGCTCGGCATCCGCACGGTGGCGGTGCATTCCACCGCGGATGCGGACTCGATGCACGTGCGCCTCGCCGACGAGAGCGTCTGCATCGGACCGCCGGCGGCGCGCGACAGCTATCTCAACGTGGCGGCGATCCTGACCGCGGCGACCATCACCGGCGCGGACGCGATCCATCCGGGCTACGGCTTCCTGTCCGAGAACGCCGACTTCGCCGAGACGGTCGAGGCGCACGATCTCACCTTCATCGGCCCCTCGCCCGAGCATATCCGCATGATGGGCGACAAGATCACTGCGAAAAGCGCGATGCGCTCGCTGGGCGTGCCGCTGGTGCCGGGCTCGGACGCCGCACTGGCCGACCTGGAGAGCGCGCATGAGGTCGCCGAGCGCATCGGCTACCCGGTGCTGATCAAGGCCGCCGCCGGCGGCGGCGGGCGCGGCATGAAGGTGGCGGCAACGCCTTCCGAACTCGAGGAGGCCTGGCGCGTCGCCCGCACCGAGGCCCGCGCCGCGTTCGGCAACGATGCGGTCTATCTCGAAAAGTATCTCGACCGGCCGCGCCATATCGAGCTGCAGATCCTCGCCGACGCGCACGGCGAGGTGGTCCATTTCGGCGAACGCGACTGCTCGCTGCAGCGCCGCCACCAGAAGCTGCTGGAGGAGGCCGGCTCGCCGGCGCTCACCGCCGCCGCACGCGATGCGATCGGCGCGCTTGCCACCGCGGCATTGAAGACGCTTGGCTACCGAAACGCCGGGACGCTCGAGTTCCTCTACCAGGACGGCCAGTTCGCCTTCATCGAGATGAACACGCGCCTGCAGGTCGAGCATCCGGTCACCGAGATGGTCTGCAACATCGACCTGGTGCGCGAGCAGATCCGCATCGCCGCAGGCGCCGCGCTGGGCTATACGCAGGCGGACATACGCTTCTCCGGCCACGCGATCGAGTGCCGGATCAATGCGGAGGATCCGGACAGCTTCATGCCGACGCCGGGTCGCGTCGAGATGTATCATCCGCCCGGTGGCCTCGGGATCCGCATCGACAGCGCGCTGTATGCCGGCTACGTGGTGCCGCCTTACTACGACAGCATGGTCGCAAAGCTGATCGTGCACGCGCCGACGCGCGCGCAGGCGATCGCGCGCATGCAGCGCGCGCTGGACGAATGCGTCATCAGCGGCATCAAGACGGTCATCCCGCTGCATCGTCGCATCCTGGCCGATGCCGAGTTCCGCGCCGGCGATTACACGATCCACTGGCTCGAGCGGTTCGTCGCCTCGGGCCGGTAAGGAGCCTCAACCTTCTACCTTCGCTGCGCCGCCACGATGACCATGTTGCTGGCGTAGCGATCGGGCAGCACACGGCCGAGCAGCCGGTTGATGCGATCGGCCTTGGCGAAGTAGCTGTGATCGAGATATTCGAAGCCGGCTTGCTGCAGCTCGCGACGCAAGGCTTCGGGCGTCCTGAACTGCTTGAGCAGGCTGAAATAGGCCGGGCGGCCGGTCAGGCGGTGGACCAGGCGCACCGCCTTGCGGCTGAGCGAGTCCGCGTTCGAGACGGAGAAGATGGTGATCCCGCCAGGCCGCAACAGCCGGCCCAGGAACTCGAGCGCTTCCGGCATCGAATCGAGATATTCCAGCGCGCTCGACGAGATGATCGCGTCGGCGATACGAAAGCCGGTGGTGTCGGCGATCGGCAGCCGGTGCTGCCGGAAGCCGACATTGTCGATCCCGCGCGCGCGCGCCGTCGTCTCGGCGATCTTCAGCATGCCGCCGGCGCCGTCGATGCCGATGGTCTCGATGCCGCGACGCGCCAGCTCGCAGGCCAGGATGCCGCTGCCGCAACCCAGATCGTAGGCGAAGGCGGCATCGTGCAGGAACCGGTCGAAATAGCCGCGCCAGACCTGGACGCGTTCCTGCCGGTTGGCATCGCGGCCGTAGCTGGCATGGAACTCGTCGGCCACATCGGAATAGTACGCGACCGCATCCATCGACATCCTGGACAAGTCAGTCCTCCCTGGCACTGAGGTGTTGCCGCCAGGTCCGGCCGACCCGGCGATACGATGCGGCGAGCTCGCGGGCCAGCACGTCGATGTCGAGCCTGGCGCGGAACACGGCCTGACCGGCGGCGCCGATCGAGCGACGCAGCGCCGGGTCGTCGATCAGCCGGACCAGCGCATCGCGCAACGCGCCAGCGTCGCCGGGCGGGACGAACAGGGCGGACCGACCGTCGGCGATCAGCTCCGGCGTGGCGCCGACCGGCGTGGTGACGACGGCCACACCGTGGGCCAGCGCCTCGATCACCGACATCGGAAAAGCCTCCTCGTAGGATGGCAGCACCAGGATGTCCGCCGTCGCCATCAGCGCGGACGCTGCACCCTGGTCCACCCATCCGGGCAGGCGCACGCGATCGGCCAGCTCCAGGCGGCCGGCCTGCTGCGCATACGCGTCGACGTCACCGTCCCCGGCCAGCGTCGCATGCCAGTCGCGTTGCCGCATGGCGGCACTGCCGAGTGCCTCGAGCAGTTCGGGCACACCCTTGCGCCGGCCGAGGCGGCCGAGAAAGACGATGTGGCACGGACCGGCGATCGCGGGCGCCGCGTCGCCGGCCTGGTCCGGGCGGGTGACGCCGTTATGCAGCACCTGGATCCTCTCGGCCGCGACGCCGAGCTCGCTCGTCACCCAGTCGCCCCAGCCGCGGCTGAGCACGATGACCAGCGGAGAGCGCGCGAACAGCCTGTCGATGCGGCCGCGCACCCAGCCGGGACAGCGATGATAGAACGCGTCGTAGCCGCCGCCATGCAGGTGGAGCAGCATCGGCACGCCGATGCAGCGGGCGAGGCCGCCCACGATCCATTTGCGCAGCGTGCTGCCGCGCAGCGAGATGTTGGCGTGGATGAGGCCGAGCTGCCCGCGCGCGCGCAGCGCGACCAGCCGCGACAGGGCGCGCGCGAACGCCAACGCCGCCACTCCGGCGTGACCATGGCCGCGCGTATCGACGATCTCCAGCCTCGGCCGCAATCCCTGCCGGTCCCAGGATTCCTGCAGGTAGCCGGCCCAGCGGCCGATGCCGCCGGCATGCTCGAGACCGCCGGACACCAGCATGGCGACGCATGCATCCGGGTCCGGCGCCGACAGGTGCGTCTTGCTCACAGGCGTGCGTACCGCCGCTGAAAAGAGGGAAGCCGTCCAGACCTTGGCCGGCATGATCGATAGCAGGCGAGAAGCGGCTTGGCCATTGTCGTTTCACAACGGGTGCGAGCGCGAATTAGGGGGAAGTCCTACCGGCGGCCGCCTCGGCGCCCCCTGGAGCGCCCCGAGCAGGGCGTGGAAGGCGGGCTTCGGCTTCAAGTCCGCATCGAAGGGGAGCGGTCGGGTAGGGCGTCCGTCGGCGCGACCGAAGCTTTTTCCGCGCTCACGGGTAAGCCAGGTGTAGCGGTCGGACAGTCCCCAGGTGACCAGGCTTGCCACCGCCGGTTCCGCCAGGGCGACCGACAGGAATTCCCGGTAGCGCGCCGCCACCTCGGCGTCGCGCCGCCCGATATCTACATCGGCGATGCGGTCGAGCACATCGAGCTCGGTGATCAGGATCGCCAGTCCGCGGGCGGCGATGTCGCGCAGCAGCCGTCGATACGCCGCCGCGTCGAAGCGTGCGCCGCCCAGGCTCAGGTGCGACTGCAGCCCGACCCCGTCGATCGGCGCGCGCCGCTGCACGCGGTCGAGCAGGCGCAGCAGCGCATCGCGACGCGCCGCATCGAGGCGGCCCGCGGTCTCGAGGCTGTAATCGTTATACACCAGCAGGGCGTGCGGATCGGCCGCGCGCGCGCTGGCGAACGCGCGGGCGATGAAGTCCGGGCCGAGCTTCTGCAGGTAGACCGACCGGCGCAGGCCGTCCGAGGTGCCGTTACGGGTATCGATGGCCTCGTTGACGACGTTCCAGGAAAACACCCGCCCGGCATAGTGGCCGGCGATCTCGCGGATATGCCGGTCGACCGCCTGCTGCGCCGCGGCTCCTGCCGGCAGGTCCGCGAACCATCCCGGCGAGTTCTCGTGCCAGAGCAGGTGGGCGCCGGTCAGCTTCATGCCGTGCGTCCGGGCGAAACCGACATTCGGATCCTCCCAGGCCGGCTCGGCGGCGTCCGGCCGCGGCGCCACGCTGCTCCAGCCAAGCTGCGGTGCGAGCAGGCCGCACTGGGCTGCGAACAGGGTCGCGTAGGCCGCCGGCGCTCGCGCGATGTCGACGTCGCTGCTCGAGCCGAACCGCAATCCGGCTGCGGCCGCTGCATCCTTCAGCGCGGGCACAGCGGCGGCACCGGACCGGACCCCGAGCAGACCGGTCAACGGCGCGGATGCCGCCGCGCGAAGGAGGCGCCTGCGGCCGAACCTGGCTGTACTCATCTCGGCCTCTCGAAGCACCCGGATGTCGGCAGCGGTTGATTGTCACGGATCGGCACGCGCGTCCAGGAGCGAGGGCGCCGGCGTCATCGCGCACGCGAATGCCATCATGATCTTACAACGTTATGGCGTTGTAGGAATCTATGCTTACGATTTTAGGAGTTTTTTAACCGAAGTGGACGAAAATCGTGATCGCCTAATACTGCTTGATGGCAATGGACTAACTGAATCTTAACAGCTGTCGCGTAACGGAATAGTTGATTTAAAAACGCGAAAACATCGGATTCGTGTTGACGGCATTATTCGTGATCTTTACCTGTCGCTGCAGGCACAACCAGACGTTGTGAATATTTTCCTCCTGATAATGGAATGGATCTGCCATGCGGTGCTCGATCGCCATTGCCACCTCTTTGCTTTTGTTCGGTTCGATACAAGCGTCCGCCAGCACCTGGTATGTTGCCGGTAACGGCACGGACTCCGCCAACGGGCTGTCGACCGCAACTCCGTTCAGAACGTTACAGAAAGCGCTTAATCAGACCAGACCGGGCGACACCGTGCTGGCGATGAACGGGACCTACGTCACGGCGTGCGCCGCCTGCGACGTCCTCGACATCAATCGGTCCGGCACGGCCGCAGCGCGGATCACCGTCATGGCCTATCCCGGCATGCACCCGGTGATCAACTCGACCAACGCCTGGAACGGCATCAACATCATGGCGTCCTACATCACCGTGCAGGGCTTCGAGGTCGCCGGCGGCCAGAAGCAGGTCAGCCAGGCCTATGCAATGAGCAATGCCGGCAATACCGGCAACTACCTCACAGCGGGCGGCGGCATCGAGGTCTCGTCTTCGAGCAGCAACATCCTCACGCACATCATCATCAGCCGCAACTACGTGCATGACATGCCGGGCGCCGGGATCAGCGTGACGCGTGCGGACTACATCACCATCGCCAACAACGTCACCCTCAATAACGCATACTGGTCGCCCTACGCCAACAGCGGTATCAATATCTACGAATCACGCGACAGCGACAGCTACACCGGCATCAAGAACTTCGTCGTCGGCAACCGGTCGCAGAACAACCGCGAATACGTCCCGTTCTTCGCGGTCGGACACATCACCGACGGCAACGGCATCATCATCGACGACAACACGAGCTCGCAGTACGATCATCGTGCCTATAACGGGCGCACGCTGGTTGCCGACAATATCGTCTCGAACAATGGCGGCTCCGGCATCCACGCCTTCTACAGCCAGCATGTCGACATCATGTTCAACACCGCCTGGATGAACAACCAGACGAGCACGATCGACGATGGGCAGATCTTCGCCGAAGCCGGCGCCGACATCAACATCGTCAACAACATCATGGGTGCCCCGAGCGGCGACGTGTTCTACACGACCTACAACAACGCCAGCAGCGTGTTCCAGGGATACAACCTGCTGTACAGCGCCACCCCGACCACCGCCCTCGCGGCCGCTCCACTCGGCACCCACGACGTCATCGCCGATCCCCGCTTCGTCAACGCGTCGGCCGGCGACTTCATGCTGACCGCGAGCTCACCGGCAGTCGACAGCGCCACGCCGATGTTCACGATGCCGAACGACTATAACGGCGCGCCGCGGTCGAGAGGTGCGGGCTACGATCGCGGCGCGTTCGAGTTCCAGGGGAACTGATAGCCAGCAAGGCCAGGGCTCTGCCCTGGACCCGCTCAAGGCGAAGCCTTGAGAATCCATCTATCAAGAGGTTTCCAAAGGCGAGCCTTTGGCGGGGCTTGGGGCGGAGCCCCAACCTTGCATCGCCTGGCGGTAGGCCTGCAGCAGCGGCTGCACCGAGTAGTCCCAGGCCAGCTCCTCGCGCACGCGACGCCTGCCGCATTCGCCCATCGCCGCGATGCGGTCCGGCGCATCGAGCAGCCCGGCGATGGTGGCGGCCAGATCGTGCTCGGAGTTGGCGCGGGCGTAGACGCCGGCGGCGCCGGCCGAGACCCGCGCTTCGTGCAGGTCGAACGCCACCACCGGCAGGCCGAAATACATGTATTCGATGATCTTGTTCATCGTGCTCTTGTCCGACCAGCAGTTCTTCGGGTCGGGGTCGATGCCGAGCGTGGCCGAGGACAGGATCCGGCAGAGTTCCTCGTCGCTGACCCGGCCGGTGAAGGCGGCGTATTCCATGATGCCGAGCGACTCGGCGTAGGCGCGGATCGCCGGCTGGTGCGGGCCGCCGCCGACGAACACCATCCGGAAGTCGCTGCGGCCATGGTCCTCTGCCAGCAGCTTGACCGCACGCACCAGGTAGTCGACGCCGTCCTGCTTGCAGATCTCGCCGAGATAGACGAGCAGGTGCGCCTTGCCCGAGCGCCAGGCGGGATCGGGCGGATAGACCGTGAAGCGCGCGAGTTCGGGTCCGGATCGCACCACCACCACGTCGCCCGGGTCGCGACCGCCGCGCTGCACCGCGATCGCCTTGTGGCTCTCGTTGGTGGCGATGACCACGTCGGCGGCGCGCATGTTCTGGCGCTCCAGCCACAGCAGTCCGCGATAGAGCAGCCCGCTGTCGCGACCGAACTTGACCGCGAACATCTCGGCGGCGAGGTCATGATGGTCGAAGATGTAGCGTCGCCCGAACAGCCGCCAGAATCGGCCGAGCAGCCAGAACGTGTCGGGCGGATTGCAGGCATGCAGCACGTCGAAGCCGCGTCCGAAGCAGGCGACGCGCAGGCTGAGCAACGCCGTTCGCACGAAGCACCAGGCGAACTCGAAGGCGAAGCCGAACGCGCCCTGGGCATCGACCGGGACCGCGTAGCGGTAGATCTCGATATCCTCGATGATCTCGCGCGACGCATCGAAGCCCTTCGCCTTCGGGCAGATCACGCTGACCCGGTCGCCGTGGCGCGCCAGCGTGGTCGCCTCCAGCCAGACCCTACGGTCGAACGGCACCGGCAGGTTTTCGACGACGATCAAGACACGGCGGGGTCGCTCGGACATGGTTCGGCGCGTGCTCCTGGTGCTGCTGCGGGGAAAGCGTGAGGCGGGTCAGCAGCCGGCTGCCCGGCGGCAGGGAGCCGCGGCCGGCGAGCATGTTCGCGTGCGTCTTGTGTCCCAGGCCGTTCGAGTACCAGCCCAGGGCGGTCTCCGCCTCGCCGCGATGCACCGACCAGGACAGGCCGGACGGCAAGGCCAGGCTCGCCGCACCGCCCGGCCAGCTCAGCCGTGCCGTGTCGCCATCCAGTCGCACCGCGATGTCGGGACCGAGATGGTAGGCCAGCAGCACCGCATGCGAGGCGGCCGCCTCGATCCAGTCCTGGATCGCCAGCGTCCGGGTCGCGCGGTCGAGCTCGACGCGCCGGTGATGCAGCACCGGATCGGCGAGCCGACGATAGCCGTCGTGACTGGCCTGCCACCAGGGCGCCGGCGCCTCGGTGTCGCGCCCGGCGAGGCGGCTCGAGGGCCGGCTCAGCCAGAGGAACGGGCCGCCGTGCACCGCCTGGTCGAGCTCGTCGACGCAGAGCGTGTTGTGGCCGCGCGTGCCCTTGAAGCCGGCGCGCCAGCGTGGCTCGCCGTGATAGCAGTAGGTGCCGGGATCGGCGAGCACGTCGACGCCGCCGCAGCGCAGCTCGATGCCGAGCGCGTCGGCATGCGCGTGTGCCGCGATCGAGAGGAAGCCGTGCGGCCCGGCATCGCAGCGCACCCAGATCTCCTCGGCGCCGGCCCCGTCGCGCAGGATCGTGATGCCGGCATCATCGAAATGGTCGCGACGCGGCAGCGTCCGCACCGCGCGAGGCGTCGAACCGGCGAGCAGGCCGGCGACGTGGCCGAGCACGCTGCCGCTTGCGTCCGGCCACCAGGGTGCCGCGCCATACAATGCCCGCGCCGCGTCCAGCATGGCGCGGGACGGATCGGCGTGCGGCGTGTCGAGCAGGATGCCGCGCCCCTCGTCGCCGTCGCCGAAGCGGGGCGGCCGGCCGGTGGCATCGACGCTCGCCGCCCACGCATCGGCCTTCCGACGCAGCACCTCGTCGAGGCTCGGATCCATCGGGCGGCCCGACAGCCGCGCGGCCAGCATGGCGGCGAGCAGCATCTCGAAGACGAAGCGGTGATAGTCGCTGGCCTGCTCGCGGTTCCAGCCGTCCGCATGGGTCTGCAGCTGCGCCTGCCGGGCGAGCCCGGCGCGCGACCAGCGTGCCCAGCGCGCGGACTCCGCGAACCACGGAAAGGCGGTCGAGGCGGCGGAGAGCCCGGCGAACTCGGCGATCAGGTGGTTGTTGGCCGACGAGCCGCGACTATGGAAGCGGTCGAGATAGAGCTGGTGATGGTAGAGCTGCCGCAGGAAGACCGGATTGTCGTCGAACAGCGGGCGCATCTCGGGCCAGTCGGCGAGCAGCGCGCGGATCCAGGTCCAGGACAGCAGCCGCAGCCCGACCTCGATGCCGCTGGTCCAGTGCACGCCGGTCAGGAACGGGTTCTGCTGCCACCAGGATGTCAGGTGCAGCGCCGCCCGCTCGGCATAGGCCGGATCGCCGGTGATCCACCAGGCGCAGGCGAGCAGGGTCGCCGGCTGGTGGCGCGACAGCTCCCAGACGAACTTGATGTTGCCGACGCGCGCCTCGTCGCGATACGGCACCGAGAACGCGTATTCCGCGCGCGGTGCGACGCGACCGGTCAGCGGATCGGTGAACCAGTCCGGGCTGGCGGCGACCGCGGCTTCCGGCAGGTGGAAGATCGGCCAGTGTCCGGACAGCAGCGCGTCGGCGGCGGCGACCGCGGCCTCCGCGGCCTCGCCGCCGGCGGGGCGCGCGCGAGCCCGTCCAGCCAGAGGCGTTGCAGGTCCTGGCTGCCGCTGAACAGCACCTCCCGCTTGTCCGAGAAGTGGCGGAAGAAGGTGCGCTTGGTCAGCCCGGCGCGCTCGGCGATCTGGGTGACGGTGACGTTGTCGTAGC
>CAXUCM010000007.1:15222-27055 GCA_964249315.1 uncultured Acetobacteraceae bacterium
GACCGGGCGGCGCGCGGTCCGCCGCGCAGCGTCCGCAATCCGTCCGGCCGGAGGCGCGGCACCGCCCAGGCGCGTTGCCGGGTCGCCACCCTCAGGCGGCCGGCGATCTCGGACGCCGACATGCGCCGGAGCCGGCTCAGGTACCACGCCCAGCGCATGCCTATTTATCCGGCTGCTCGATCCTGCCGACCCACCATGCGCGTGCCAGCGCCTCCGGATGGCGGTTCGCCTCGGCATAGGCGCCCACCAGCAGGCGGCGCGGGCGCGGGCGGAACCGGTCGAGCCGTCGCAGCCAGCGCATGCCCCAGTCATTGCCGTCGGTCTCGCCGGAAGGCAGCATCGGCAGCGAGGCGAGCACCGGCAGGCCGAGCCATCGCTGCAGCGCGTCCTCGGTGAGCACGGTGCGGTTGGTCAGCAGGCCGAGCATCACCACGCCGCCGGCGGCGAACGCGCCGAGCAGCACGCCCGTCGCCGCGTAGACGATCTTCCTCGGCTTGGCCGGCTTGTCCGGGCTGATCGCGGGAGAGACCTGCACCACGCTGACCTGCCTGGCGAGGTCGCTCTGCTCCTGCGTGCGGGCCTGATCGTATCGGCCCTGCACGGTCTTCAGATCCTCGATCAGCACGTCGATGCGCGAGCCGGTGACGCGCAGGTCGAGATCGGCCCGCTCGATGCGTCGCAGCTCGTCGTCGATGCTTCCGACCCGGGCGGTGTAGTGCGCCACCTCCGCATCCGCCGTGGCAAGATCGGCAGCGCCCATGACGATCTGCTGATCGACGACCTGGCCGAGCGGCGACGGCGCGCTGGACTGGCTGGTGCGGCGCTCGCTGGTCGCAGCGAGGCTCCCCTGCAGCGCCTCGATCTGCAGACGCATGCGCTGCCGCTCCGGGCTCGCCTCGCCGTAGCGCTGCGACAGCGCGGCCTGGCTCTGCCGCAGCTCGGACAGCGACTCGCGCAGATGCGCCGCCTCGTCGTTGTTGTCGACGTTGCTCGCATTGACGGTGTCGGCGATGCTCGGCCGCACGCGGCGCAGGTAGGCGAGCCGCTCGTGCAGCATGGACTGGTTCTTCAGCACGTCCTGCAGGCGGTTCTGCGCATCCGCCCGCTGCGCGATCAGGGTGTCGCGCTGCACGGCGACATCGTAGATGCCGTGATCGAGCTTGATCCGGGTGCGATGCCGCTCGAGGCTGTCGATGCTCTGCACGATGTGGTTGAGCGACTCCGGATAGCCTTGCGTCAGCCTGCCGGCGAAGACCTGCGTATGCTTGGCGATGTAGACGGCGATCAGCCGGTCCAGCACCATCTGCGCCTTCCCCGGGCTGCGCGCATCGAAGCTCACCGAGATGATGTTGGAGAGTTTCACCGGCTCGACGGCGAGGTCGTGCCCGAACCGCTCGACGGCCTGGTCGAGCGCCCTGGACGTCGGCGCCTCCCGGCTCGAACCGGGATAGAGCTGCGCCAGGCCGATCGCCCTGATGGTCGCCTCGGCGACCGAGCGGCTGGTCAGCAGGGCGATCTCGGAGTTGATCTCCTCCTGCTTGGTCGAGGTCGGCGCGGACGTGCTGTCCCGGTCCGACTGGGCCAGATATTCGTGTCCGGTCTTGACCAGGATGTCGCTCTCCGCGCGGTAGACGCGCGGGGTCGCGTGCAACAGGCCGAACGCCAGCAGCGGCGGCAGCACGAAGGCCGCGAGCACCGCCAGACGCCGCTTGAAGGCGAGCTCGATCACCTCGCGCAGGCTGACCCAGTCGCCGGTGGCCGGCTCGCGGAGAGCGGGGCTGTTGGGAGCCGCCATCAGATCAGTCCGGCGATGAAGCGGGGCACGCGTCGGCGCCGCTTGTTCAGCACCACGCCGAGCAGCGAGCCGCCGAACTGCTGCAGCATGGCCTTCGCCCGCCGGATCTGCTCGCCCGTGCTGCGCTCGGCCTCGACCACCATGATGGTGCTGTCGGCGATCGAGACCAGCACGGCGATGTCCTGGCTGGCCAGCACCGGCGCGCCGTCGACCACGATCAGCGTGTAGTTCGATCGCAGCATCTCGTACAATCCGCGCACCACGGCAGCGGGCGGCATGCACGCGCCGGCGGTTCGCAGCCGACCGATGGCGATCGCCGACGCACCGTCATGCTGGGACTGCAGGGCGATGCTCTCGCCGCGCTCGAAGCGTTCGAGCAGTCCCGGCGCGTCGCCGCCGTCGCGCGCATCTCTCGCCTCCGCCTGGATCAGCGCCACCCTGCACCAGCCCACCCCGGCCGCCGCCTCGGCGATCCCGCGCGCCACCAGGCTGGTGCCCTCGCCGTGATTGGCCGAGGTAACGTGGACGATGATCGATTTCCTCTCGTCGATCATCATGAACAGCATCGCCAGGAGCGGCCCCAGCTCGACGTCGAAGGGCGGCCGTGCGCGCACGCGCGCGGACGCCTGCATCGAGGCACCCCAGGATCGCGCATCGTCCACCCGCGTCGGACCAGGCCGGCCGTCGACGCCGCTCACCAGCAGATGCCGTGATAATGGCGGCTTTGCTCCAGCTCGGCGGCGCCGGCCGCCATGTCGAAGATGCGGAGCTCGGGCCGGACGTAGGCGGGCAGGTCGGCGAAGGCCGCGCTGCGATGGCCGACGACGACCACCTCGGCATCCTCCATCGCGTCCGCCAGCGAGTTCACCAGCAGGCTGCCGACATGCGGCAGCGCGGTCAGGATGAAGTGCCGGTTGCGGCCCATGATGTCCTCGTAGGCGAAGTTGGGATCGAAGATGCGGAGCTGGATGCCCTTGCCGATGAGGCGTTCGGCGAGCTCGACCAGCGCGCTCTCGCGCAGGTCGTCGGTGCCCGGCTTGAAGGTCAGCCCGAGCAGGGCCACCCGCCGGCAACGGAACGAGGCGATCACGTCGACCGCGCGGGAGATGTGCGCCGCGTTGGACGGCAGCAGCGAGGAGAGCAATTGCGTCTGCACGCCGAGCGACTGCACGTGCTGGCACAGCGCCTTGACGTCCTTCGGCAGGCATGAGCCGCCGAAGGCGAAGCCGGGCCGCAGATAGGCGGGCGAGACGTTGAGCTTGCTGTCGGCGCAGAGGATCTCCATGACCTTGCGGCCATCGATGCCGCTGGACTTGCTCATCACGCCGATCTCGTTGGCAAAGGCGATCTTCAAGGCGTGCCAGGCATTGTTGGTGAACTTGATCGCCTCGGCGGTATTGAAGTCGCACTCGAACATCGGCTCGCTGCGCGGCCCGACCAGCTCGCGGATCGCCGGCCAGCTGTCGGGATGGCTGGCCCCGACGACGACCACGGGGGGATGGTTGAAGTCGTCGACGCCCTGCCCTTCGCGCAGGAATTCCGGCATGTAGCCCAGCCCGAAATCGACGCCGACGCGCATGCCGGAGGTGCGCTCGAGCACCGGCGCCACCAGCGTGTCCATGGTCCCGGGCAGCATCGTCGAGCGGAAGATGATGGTGCGTCGCCGGCTGCCGCGATGTTCGGCCAGGCTGCGGCCGAGCTCCTCGGCCATGCCGACCACGTAGCTGAGATCGAGCTTGCCGTTCGGAAGGCCCGGCGTGCCGACGCAGACGAAGATGATCTCGCTGGCGGCGAAGGCATCCGCGCCGCGGCCGGTGGCGTGCAGGCGGCCAGCGGCGACGGCCGCCTCGATCCGCTCGGCGAGGCCTGGCTCGGACAGCGGCGAGCGTCCGGCATTGATGGTGTCGACCTTGGCCGGATTGATGTCGACGGCGACCACGCGATGGCGATCCCCCGCCATGCAGCCGGCGACGACCGCCCCGACATAACCAATACCGAACACGGCAATATCCATCGGGACGACCTCCTACGTCGCTGTCGGGAAACGAATGCGAGAGACTGGATGGCTAGAAGGCGTTCTCTCGCTGGAAGACGAGGGTCAACGGCGTCTTCAGGAGGATCTTCAGGTCGAACAGGAAGGACCAGTTGTCGATGTAGTAGATGTCATGTTCGACGCGACGGCGTATCTGCGCCGCGGTTTCCGTCGGGCCTCGACACCCGTTGATCTGGGCCCAGCCGGTCATGCCCGGCTTGACCCGGTGCCGGTGCGAATATTCCGCGATGATGTCCTCGCCGAGGCGCTGCTCGGTGCGCATGACGACGGGGTGCGGCCGCGGCCCGACCAGCGACATCGTTCCGTTCAGCACGTTGAACAATTGCGGCAGCTCATCCAGGCTCGACTTGCGCAGGAAGCGGCCGATGCGTGTGACCCGGCAGTCGCGTCGGGCGGTCTGCACCGCACCGTTGCCAGATGCGGCGTCCACCCACTTCATCGTGCGGAACTTGAGGATCTCGAACTCGCTGCCGTTCCAGCCATGGCGGCGCTGACGGAAGATCACCGGCCCGGGACTGTCGAGCCGGATCGCGACCGCGATCACCGCCATGAGCAGGGCAAGCATGACGATCGCGACGATGGCGATGAGCCGGTCTTCCGCCGCCTTGATGATGATGCCCCACTCGCTGAACGGCCGGCTGGTCAGAACGAGCATCGGCACGCCGACGACCTCCGTCGCGCGCGCGTCGCGCCCGCCGAGCCCGAGCAGGGACGGACAATAGGCCACCTCGATATCCAGCGCCTTGAGCCTGCAGATGGTCTCGAACAATCTCGGCTCGTCCGTCACCGGCAGCGCGATGATCACGCGGTTGATGCGGTCCCGTCGCACCGTTTCGATCAGCCGGGGCAGCGAGCTGTCGGAGTCCACGCCGGCGGACAGGATGTCCTCGAAGACGGCGACGACCTGCGTGCCGCCATGCGGGGTCGTCTCGATGTGACGACGCAATCCTTCGGCGATCGAACCGCCGCCGATGATGGCGACCCGATCACAGAGCAGTCCGTCGCGCACCATCGCCCGGAACTTGTAGTCCAGCAGCAGCCGGCCGCCGACGGCGGCGAGGAAGGCGCTAGCGAGCCAGAGCATCACCCACAGGCGCGGGACGGAATCCATCAGATGGGTCAGGAAGCCGACCGCGAGCAGCAAGGCGCTGAGCAGCGCGATGCGCCGCATGATGCGGGCCACCAGCGGCCAGAGATCGGCGATCGCCGAACGGCGGCCGCGACGCTCGCGCAGCACCCAGGGCGCGAAAATCGCTCCGAGAAGGGAGATGCGGACGGCGTCGATCACGCGGAAGTGGCTGTGATGCGCAACGTCGATCAGATGCACGTAGGCGAGACCGCAGAGAGCACCGCCGCCACCGATCGTCAGTACGTCCCAGACCGCAAGCAGGTCGTAGGCGACGAAGAGAAGGTTCGGCCGGAATGTCCTGCGAACTCGCGCATCGCCGACGAAGCTGCCATCGCTGCGGAAGGTTTCTGCATCCATGGGAATCGCCGTTTCAATTCAGGCCCGATGACCGACAAGAACCTGCCGGCACGACCATCAAGCGTTCATCGTATGGAGACGACAGACCTCCCCGGTCGGACATGCGACGTTAGCGTGTCGTGGAACATGAGACACGTCGTCGTTTCATATAGATTTCAACAGAAGGTTTTCGACCAAGGCACGTCGCCCGACTGGAATGCTCCCAGATGATCCAGTCCCGTGTAGCGACGTTATGATAGTGAGCGGGGACGATCGGTGTCGAGGGTCAAAACTCCCGTGCTGACGTTAAAAGATTGTCAACAAAAATGCGGCAGATTCGTCACGGGCCGGATCACCGATCGCGATCGCAAAATTGCTGATGTCGATTGTGACGTTCCGTCAGAATCACGAGGCGTCGCGTGCTGCCGCGCCGGACAGCATCGTCAGCGCCCGACCGCGCAGCCCGAGCAGGTTCAGACCGATCGCCGCCAGCACGAAGCCGGTGGCGCCGAACATGACCTTGCCCACCAGGGCCCGTGCGTCATGGCCGGGAACCAGCAGGATGCAAGGCGTCATCAGCAGGCATGCGGCGGCGATGCGCCAGCTCGCATCGAGCGGAAGCGGTACCCGATACGCGCGCCGCCCCGCGATGATCGCGTGCACGCAGGAGACCGCCATCGCGACGGTCACCGCCATCGCACCGCCTGTCGCGCCCAGCCACGGGATCAGCCACAGGCTGAGCGCCACGGTCAGCAGGGCCGCGACGCCCATGACCCAGACCTGCAGGTTCGGCTGTCTGCCGAGCTGGAAGGCGTGATCGAGATAGTGCGCACGGAAATTGGCGAAGAACGAGCCTGCGGCCATCCACGGCGTCAGCGCCGTCACGGCGGCAACGTACTTCGATCCGACCAGCGTCGCGGCGACGGCGTGCGCCGTCAGCGCCAGGCCGACCGCCATCGGCGACAACACCGCCAGCAACAGCGAGCCGTTGGACAGGAGCTGCCGGCGAGCCACCGCCGGGTCGCCGGACTCCACAGCCTGCACGGCGATCGAGTAGCTCGCCGAGGCGATCCCGGAGGCGACCATGGTGATCGTGTTCTGCACGAGCAGGAACGCCACCGTGTAGAGCCCGAGCGCTTCGTCCGATCCGAGCCGCTGCACCAGGATCCGGATCCCGCTATTGACGAGGCTGTTCATCGTTAGGCTGGCGGCGAGCGGCAGCCCGAAGCCGAGCATCATCCTCGCCAGCACGGGATCGAAATGCCGCCGGCCGAACCGCCAGCCCGAGAAGCCGCCGAGCAGGGCGCCCGCGAGCATCCCGGCGGCGGTGCCGGCAGCCGTCCAGAACGGATCGCGTGTGACCGCGGCGAGACCGGCGGCTCCTGCGAAGATGAAGACGGCACGGCCAAAATTCATCCGCATGTAGCGGGCCGGCCGGAAGTTCGCGATCTCGAACTGCGACACCAGCTCGAACCAGGCGTAGCCCCACATCATCACGATGCCGATGGCATAGGCCGGCGCCGTGGCGCTTGCGAACATGCCCAGGCCCCATGCCGCCGACGCCAGCAGGACCGTGGCCAGCACAAGGACGAAGAAGATCTGCACGATGGTGCTGATCACCAGCGGATCGTCGCGGCGGGTTTGATAGATGCGCAGGAAGGTCAGGCCCAGCCAGTCGAACGCCATGCTGGATCCGAACGTCATCACCACCAGCGCCAGGCCGTAGAGACCGTATTGCGCCGGGTCGAGCAGCCGGGTGAGAAGTGCGGTCGTGACCATGCCGATCACGCCGGGCACCAGCCGCGCGGCGACGTAGAGGATGCTGTTGCGGATCAGCAAACGATCAATGCGCCGTCGTCGCCGCGACCGGCGCAGGCCGGGCGCGATCACCGCGCCCGCGGGACAGGCGTGCCCGCAATTTCCGCCGCAGCCCGGCCGGTGTCACCCAGAAGGTGACGAAGAGCAGCAGCTGCAGCGCAGTCGGATCGCCGCGCCGCACAGCGCGGGCAAGCAGCGTCGGGAAGCCGGCATAGTCGCCGCGGCGCGCCGCCTGCGAACCGAGATAGATCAGGCAGAAGCCGCTATAGGCGCGTCGGCTCAGCAGCGCTGCCGTCGCGTCGGCCCAGTGCAGCATCTGCCGCCAGTCGTAGCGGTCGCCGAGCGAGTCCCGGGCGTCGTCCTCCCGATACGCCGTCATCAGCACGTCGGGCAGCATCAGCAACGGAACGCCGGCCTGCCGGGTGACGCGCAACAGCAGCGTGGTGTCTTCCTGGTGCCGCGTGGTGCCGAACTGCGTGCGACGGAACAGCTCGGTGGGCAACAGCAACGAGGACGTATCCACGTGCGCGTCGCCGTGGAACAGGGAGCGCCGGCCGAACAGGTACTCGTCCACCGTCATGCGCCCGTCATACAGGCTGCGCGGCCAGACATAGGTGCGGTGCGGCGTCACCACCCGCGTGCGGCAGGAGACCAGCGCCGGTGCCGCACCGGCCGCCGCGAGCTGCCGCTCCAGCTTGTCGGCGGCCCAGACGTCGTCATCGTCGAGGAAGGCGACCCACGCGCCCGTCGCCGCGGCGGCGCCGCGATTGCGCGCGGCTCCCGCACCCTGCGAGCTGGCGTTCTCGATGATCCGCAGCCTGGGCTCGTCGATATCCCGAAGGGCTGCGACCGTATCGGGGTTGGGTCCATCCACCACGACGATGATCTCGAGGTCCGCGATCGTCTGCGACGCGACGCTGTGCAGCGCGCGCTGCACGAGGTCACGCCGACGCGTGGTCGGAATGATGACGGAGACGCGCGGCATCGCCGTCTCGCCTAAGCCCGCATCAGGCGCTGTGCTCCGACCGCAGCGCCGCCCCTGCGGGCAGGCTCCTGGCGGTCTGCCGCTCCGCCTGGGCGGACGGCCTGGCCTTCCAGATCACCTGCGCGGGGATGCCCAGGACGGTCGAGTTGGCCGCCACGTTGCCGATGACCACGCTGTTCAGACCGACGACGACGTTGTCGCCGACGGTGACCTTGCCGATGATCTTGGCGCCGGCGGCGACCTTGACGTTGTCGCCGATCGTGGGCGAGTCGGTCTCGTTGGAGAAGCCGATCGAGACCTGCTGGTTGATCCAGCAATTCTTGCCGATACGCTCCGCCGAGATCAGCGTGCTGATGCCGTGCTGGATGAACAGCCCGGGACCGATATTCGTCGAATGGATCTGCAACGTCCCGAGCGGCGGACACATCCAGCCGAACAGCTTGGCCTTCATCCCGGCGCGCATGTAGAACACGTTCCGGAATTCCGGCGTGAACGTCATGAAGGTGATGAACAGGAGGACGAAGTCGCGGTCGTCGGCCGGCTCGGGCAGACGCCAGATCTCGGCCCAGCGGGCGAGGTCGGCCCGGACGACGCTGCCACGACCCATGTTCAAAAGGATGATGATGTGCGGGATCAGCCGCGTTGCGCTAATCGTCATCCGAGTCCGACGAAAGGATCGTTTCAACGCGCTGCACCGCTTCTCGAGTGAGGACGATAATCCAGAGCGTCTAGCGTGACTCAACGCGAGCGGAGCATGCCCTGCATCCCACTATGCCGTTCCGCCCAAACCCGAACAAGCGTCACGAGCAAAACGACGTTTGATTACCAAGTTATTAACGCCTCCCGCCGGAGCCCATAAAAGGATTCTCAAGGCTGCGCCTTGAGCGGGTCCAGGGCAGAGCCCTGGCCTTCCTAAGCGGTATTGCCAGCATCGACGGTCAACACCGTGCCGGTAACGTTGCGAGCCTTGTCGCTGAACAGATAATCGACGAGGTTGGCGACGTCGTCGATCTCGGTCAGGCGCTGCAGCGCGCTGCGCCGGCGGATGCGCTCGCGGTCGTCCGGGCTGAGCTCGTGCGTCATCGCGGTCTCGATGAAGCCCGGCGCCACCGCGTTGACGGTGATCCCGAGCGGTCCCACCTCGCGCGCGAGCGAGCGGGTGAAGCCGCCGAGCGCGGCCTTGGTCGCGCCATAGGCGGACAGACCGGCATAGCCGGTCTGGGCGACGATCGAAGAGATGTTGACCACCCGGCCGCCGCCGCCGGCAGCGAGCATCGAACGGACCACGTATTTGGTGAGCGTCAGCGGCATCGTCACGTTGAGCCTGACCAGGCGCTCGATCGCGGCGTCGTTCATGTTCGCGAGCACGCCGGCGGTGCCGTCGCCCGCGTTGTTGACCAGGCCGTAGATCGAGCCATGTGCGGCACGCAAATCCTTGACCAGGGCGGGAAGTCCCGCGAGGTCGGCCAGGTCGCAGGCGTGGAACTGCAGCGATCCCCGCCCGGCTGCCGCCGCTTCGTCGATCGCAAGCGCGAGCGGATCGGTCCGGTTGCGCGCGACGGCCACGACGTCGAAGCCGGAACCCGCGAGCTTGCGCGCGATGCCAAGGCCGAGGCCGCGGCTGCCGCCGGTCACCAGCACGCTAGGCATGGCGCCGGATCAGCTTGCCGGAGGCAGCGACGTCGAGCGAGTGAGTTTCATGCAGCAGGACGGGAACCTGGTGCGGCAGCAGACGGTCGCGGCAGAGCTGCAGGATTTCGCAACGCGCCGTCCTGAAATCCGCGCGGCCGGTCCGGATCGGCTCGCGCAAGACGATCTCGGCAACGACGAGCGCACCGGTAATCGGGCTGGGGCGTGCCGAGACCCGCGAGGCGTGCACGGCGGGATGCTGGTTGATCACCGCCTCGACGGCTTCCGGATGCACCTTGTGACCGCCGACGTTGATGACTCCGCCACGCCGGCCGACGAAGACGTAGCGGTCGCCGCGAAGCTCGACCAGGTCGCCGGTGTCGATGAACCCGTCCGCGTCGGCCAGCGGCAGCGCGTGCGCACCGAGATAGCGCGTGGCAGCGCGGCCCGAACGCAGACGCAGCGAGCCCGCCTCGACGCGCATGCGCACGCTGCCGTCCGCCGCCGCGAGCAGCGAAGCCGGAAAGCCGGCGCGGCCGTCGCGCACGTCGAAGCCGACGCCGGCTTCGGTCGAGGCGAAGGCGTGCGCGATCGTGGCGTCCGGATAGGCTTCGCGCAACCGGTCCAGGATCGCCTGGTCACAGGCCTCGCCTGACAGTCGGACATAGAGGGGCGAGATCGCGCGCACGCCGGCACTCATCAGGACGCCGCGCCAGTGCGACGGGGTGCCGGAGATGTGGGTGACACCGGCGGCACCGGCGCGACGCAGGAACGCGGGCACGGCCTCGCCAGCATCCGAAAGCACCATCGAGGCGCCACCGGTCAGCGCACGCAGCAGGATCTGCAGGCCGCCATAGCGGCGGATGTCGTAGAACGTGCTCCAGACCGTCCCGGACGCCGTCTCGCCGGCCTGGAACGGCGCCGTCAGGCTCGCCAGCGTGTGCAAGGCGAGCTTCGGCGGGCCCGTCGTGCCGGACGTCAACAGCACCCACTCCGTGCGCACGTCCCGGTTCGCCTGCGTGGCGCGGGATGGCGCCGGGTCGGGCCGGATCACCGATCGATCATCCGGCAGCGGACCCTCCGCCGGATCGGCGTCGTCGGTCAGCACGCTATCGACCCGCGCGTCGGCGCCGATGGCGTGCAGCTGCGTGTGCGGGAGATCGGGCGTGCAGAGCACGAGGCGTCCGGCAATCCCGTCGAGCTCGACGAGGGCGCGCACGGCGGCGAGCTGGCTGCGCATCCGGATCATCACCGAACGCCCGCGCAACGCCTCGAGCCGGCCCGCGAAGGCGGTCTCGCCGATCAGGTTGGCGACCGAGACGCACACCGACGGGTTCGCGACGAACCGGCGCGCCGAGGCGCCGGATTGCGCGAGCAGGGTGCAGAGCGCGCCGGCGCTAGACCGTTGCATGCTCGTAGAGCGCGATGAAGTCGCCGATCGTCACCGGAAACGGCGTATCGTCCGCGCCGGAGAGCGGATCGATGCCGAGCTCGTCATCGAGCCTGGCCACGATGATCGCGATACAGAGCGAGTCCAGCCCGGACTCGAGCAGGCGGAGATCATCGCGGAGCGGCAGCAGCGTTCTGCCCTGCTGCTCGGCAACCTGGGTGATCTCGTCGAGGATCAGTGAGCGAACCGACATGGCGACCTCCTGCTTCGGATCGGTGTGAAGGTCAGTGCATCCCGCCCGGTCGCGCCGCGCCCGGTCGCGCTGCTCGGGGGCCGCCGGCCGGACGCATCGGCTCCCGTGACGATCGGCATGCCGTGACGGACGTCACTTATCGCGACATTGGCCAGTTCGGTCCAGAGGCTTTCTGAAGAATTGCACCGGTTCGTCTGCATGTTCCGATTCGCAGCCGGGCACTCCGTCGACACGTTATTTTCTCATCAATTCGATGCGTTCAAGAAACCGTTTGATTGACCCGCCAGGGACGGCTTGCTATCCCCAGCTTACGCGCTCGCGTTATTTACGTGTGACGCAGAGGCCCAAGACCGCGGGCTAGAGGCAGCGGATTTCTTGGCGCTGGCTCCTTAAGACTCGCAAACGCCCTATATTCTTGCAATACAAGAACAAGATAAGATTTCAT
>CAXUCM010000008.1:0-24574 GCA_964249315.1 uncultured Acetobacteraceae bacterium
ATGGATTCTCAAGGCTGAGCCTTGAGCGGGTCCAGGGCAGAGCCCTGGCCTTGATGGATCAAGTGAAAGGCTGGTTGGCATGAATTCCGTGGTATACGGCGCCGATACTGCTTGATGGTCCTCGCCGCCGCCGGAGTCTCGCCGCGATTAAGCAATAAAATAGCCAGCCTGAACGCAGCAGCGCGGCCTAACTATATAATGTTCCTGCCGGCTCCTGCGAGAAGCGACGGAGTCGCCGTCTGATACGTCAAGCGGCAGCTTGCACGATCTGGAACACTGGGAGCAGGACAGCTCGCTAAGGTCGATTGCACAAGGCCGATCAGCGAACGTCTCGCAAGAACCGTGATCGTAGACATGGAAACGCGCGAGACAACAGATGCTCCGCTGCGACGCTCCAGCGACAGAACTTGTCGTGAGTGAGCATCACTCGATGGTGGGCACGGCGGATGTAAAACGTACTATGGCCATTCTAGTCTCACGGTTGCTGGTCGCGTATCTACTTTATACCTCCGTTGTCACATCGACGGTGAAGCTTCAGCTGTACTCTCCACGAGTACGGATTATAAAGCCACAAATCTGTTTGGTTGGCATTGTGGAGGCGTAGGTCGCATTACAATCGTAACAGTTTCTCGGCATTGCCATGGGCTATGCGTCCTCGGTCCGCCTCGCTGACTGGAATGTGACGCAAGAACGCCCGAGCTGTTGCCATCGACTGGTAAGGGTCGTCGGCGGAGAACATGATCCGGGATACGCCAACCTCTAACAGGAGGTTCAGGAAGGTCGCAGGATAATTAAAGCCGGCGAAAGTATAGTAGACATTCTCGCGCAGATAAGCCTCGATCGGACGTCCGAGTTTCGTAAGCTTTTCTGACATCGACGCGTTTATTCGCGGCAAGAAAAAAGGGATACCCTCCCCCATGTGGCCGATCACGATCTGAAGCTTCGGGTAGCGGTCGAACACGCCGCCAAGGATCATGCGGATGACGTGCACGGACGTCTCGATATGCCAGCCCCAACCACCGATCGAGAACATGGAGCTGACCTCCGGCGAGAACCCGGCATAGTATGCCTCCACGACTCCCTTCGGCGGAACGGTCGGATGAATGTAGATAGGAACGTCGAGTGCCTCGGCACGCTCCAGTATCGGCGAGAAGAATCGATCGTCCAGATAGCGACCCCGCGTGTGGCCATTGATCATCGTACCCTTGAACCCCTGTTGGGTAACTCGGCGATCAAGCTCCTCGGCCGCCTTCTCCGGAGCCGCGACGGGTAGGGTTGCAAAAGCGGCGAAACGGCTCGGGCGTTTGCTTACCCCATCGGCGAGCCAGTCATTCACTTCCCGGGAGATCGTAATCTGCTCCCCTACGTCCGACTGCTCCACTCCGGGAGTACTGAGAGAGAGCACCTGCATGTCGATCCCAGCCGAGTCCATTTCCGCTATGCGCTTGTCCCCGATGTCTTGCAGCTTCTCGTAAACCTCGGCGAAGCGCCCTCCCCGATCGCGAAGCTGGTTCATGAAGTCTTTGCCGGGTCCAGCCATGAAGCCCGGGCTGGCACAATGTTCTTCTAGCGTGATCGTTCGCATCACCGCTTCCTCTCGCACTCGACGTCGCACATGCTCAGTCTGAACATCAGGTAGAGCCAATCACGCGTCGGTGACCTCGGTCTTAAACCGATCGCCACGAGGTGGCTCAGGTCAACGACTCAGGCCGCACGTTGCACGGTCATCATCCGTCCACGAAAGACGCCCAGGTCGAGCCAGGTGGCTCCGCGGCTACGATATAGGAGAGTAGCGTACAACGTGGTCGACAGTCCGTGTGATGTGCTGCTCGGCGAGGTGGCAGGCCCGGCCGATGTCCCGACCGAGTACCGCCTCCATGATAGCCCGGTGCTCGCCCTTGCGATTGCTGCTCTTTGGTCGATGCCGCAACGACAGTAGCCGGTAGCGGTCGGCTTGATCGAAAAGGATAGCGTGGAACTGAAGCAGTCGCGGTGAGCGACAGGCCGACACGAGCGCGCGGTGAAAGTCGCGATGGACCGCGGTCCAGCGGCCAGCGTCCTTGAGCCGGTCCGAGTGAGCACCAGATTCGATCTTATCCAGCAGATGAAAACTCGTCACGATTCGCACTTCCCAGTCGTCCCCGCCCGTGGTGATCGCGTCAGTTAGGGCCTTCTTCTCGAAATCCACTCGTAATCCGCTAAGATCCAGCAGATCCGCTCTCGACATCGGTGTCACCCGAAATCCGCGGCCCGCATCGGCTTGGACCAGACCTTCCGAAACCAGGTGGAACAAGCCCTCCCGGAGCGTGCCGACACCCACTCCATAGCGACTCTGCAGCAGCGCAAACCTGAGCCTGGTTCCCGCCTCCAGCACACCATCAACAATATCCAACCGAAGCTTGTCGAGCGTTTCCTGCCCGGCAAACTGTATGAGTGATGGCCGATCGGCTTGAAAACTTTCTGACATGTCGTTCGGCTCTAATCCTTTGCTCGAGTTGTTTGACCGCCTTCGTCTATCCCAGGAGGCTTGACGCAGGACCGGGCCGTGGGCTCGAAATCCTGCCCGACATCAGGCGCCCGCCTGATCCTCTGCGTGGCCGGACAATTTGCTGAACGTGCCTCATCGCGGAAGCCGGTGTAGGATTTCGCAGCCAGGACCTAACTGTCTTGCGGCGGGGGATTGCAAACCATCGGCTTGAAGGGCTGGACCGAGACAACCTCGCTCACTCCATGGACACAGAGCGGGTCGCTTGCCGCCAGGTCGTTGGCCGCGGCCACGCTGTCGGCGGCAACGACGATCAGACTGCCCACTGGATTGTCGCCAGACTCCGGAAGCAACGGGCCGCTCAACAGAACTCGAAGGCCGAGGTTCTTACGAAACTCGACATGCGCCGGATGATAGTCACCTCGCATCGCAGCTCCCTCCGGACGGACACGGTATTGAACAGCGAAATACATATCTTTCATCCTCGAGCAGCTTGACAAGCAGTCTTCGTCCACGCCGCCCGGTCTACCGCCGAGCTCGGCCGCGAGCGTTTGCCGAAGATGCAATTCTACATACACGACGATAGGCGTTCGCTTCTACATCAATGACGGTTCTCGGGACCACGCGTCCGTCGGGTCGAAGCTCCACACCCAATCCAGGTTGGCATGCCCACCGCCCTGCCCCGAATCGACGAGCGATTTTTGCGCTGCTGTGTCGCGCATGTGCTTGAAGCGCGCCGCCTCCATGGACAGGCGCTGGATCGCCTGTACTCGCGGGATGCGGACGCGCCGGAAGTTCTCGAACGCCTGGACGGGATCGTCCCTGTCGACGTCCATCCATCGTGCAAGAATGTATGCATCCTCGAACGCCTGGCACGCGCCCTGTCCGATGTTCGGCAGCATGGCATGGGCGGCATCCCCGATGAGTTGCGCCCGTCCGCGACCCCAGTTCCCGTTGAGCGGTCGCGTGAACAATCCCCATTTCGAACACGCGGTCACTAACCCCAGCAATGTCCTAAGACGTGGTTCCGGATTCGGGAAACTGCGGCGCATCTCATCCGGGTCGCCAGGCATGGACCAACCTTCCGCGACCCATGCGTCGGTATCCTCCTGCGTGACGATGTTTACGATCTCGGTGCCTCTGATGTAGTAGGCGATCAGATGGCAGCCGGGCCCGACCCACTGGACATGTCCGTTCGGCTCCAGGCACTCAGGGGGAACGTCGCTCCCCTTCAGGAGGGCGCGCCAAACCATCTGCCCGGTATAGGTCGGATGGTCCTCCCCGTAGAGCGCCTGCCGGATGGCTGAGCGCACGCCGTCCGCACCGATGACGATATCGGCCTCGACGGTCGACCCGTTGTCGAATGTCAATGCCACGAAGCCGTCGCGCTCCTCCAAGCCGTTCAGCCGATGGCCGAGATGGACGCGATCGGCATCAAGCCCGCTCGCAAGTACGTTCAACAGATCCGCGCGATGAAACGTGTAGAACGGGGCGCCATAACGGGCTGTCGCCTCCCTGGCATCATGGAACTCCAGGAATTCGCCGGTCTGCATGCTGCGCGTGTATATGCCAGGGGAGGGATTTGCAACGGCGGCAATCTTGTCGCCAAACCCGATTGCACGAAGCGCCTTGTTGGCCTGCGGACTGGTGCTCACGGCAGCGCCGATCTCACCTAGCGCCGGCGCGGCTTCGAACACCTCGGCCCGTATGCCGAGCGCAGCCAGAGCATGCGCTGTCGCCAAGCCGCTCAGCCCGGCTCCGATGATTGCGATTGGACGCTTCGATTCCATTCGAACCTCCATTTGGTTGCTTGGTCAGGCCGATGAGGAGACCGCCGTTGATGACGCGCCAAGTCGAGCGGACATACGACCTGCTGTGCCCTGAGACAGAGCACGGAGCGCGCTCGCAAAGAACCTTGGCTAGTAGCCTTGAAGCAGGAAGTTCGCGGGAATGGCCGGGCCCCAGACGTCACGACGCTGCCGGCCTCCCCAGGTCTTCGGCTTTTGCGGCCTGTCTTCGTGCCAAGGCCTTGGGTCGAAATGCCCCAGAGTTTCGTCTGACATGCGGTCCAGCTCTACGAAGAGTTCGACCATGAGGTTGTCGGTATTGAGGTGGTAGGTCGCGATGTTGTGGCCTGGCCCATGGCGCACGGGTCCCCAGAGGATTTCCAGCTTCTCGCGGCCGAGCACATCGCAGGACTCTGTCAAGTGGGCGGCATCTCGCAGCTCGAAGGCGAAATGATGCATTCTGCGCTTTTCCGATTTCAGGAAATTGACTGTGTGGTGATCGGGCCCGCAACGCATGAAGACGAAGTATTGATCCACCCAGTCGGAGACCCTGAAGCCAAGTACGCGCTCGTAGAACGCCGCCGTGGCTGCAGGATCTGCCACGATGAAGGCCACGTGGCCCAGTTTGAAGGGGCTGATGCCGGTGGTTTCCCTGACGGGCAGAAATCGCGCCCCGGAGATCAGCTCGACCTCGTTTCCGTTGAGGTCGGTGAACGTCAGCGTCTCGGCGAGGCCGGGCTGCGAGCTGTGTCGCCATTCTGCCTGGATCCCTTCCGCCGCCAGTTCGCGCTGCGCCGCCGCGAGTTCTGTCCCGGGCGCTATCTGGAAAGACAGCCGCACGCATCCTGGCGCAGACCCCGGGCGCAGAACCACCGCAAGTTCCCCGACCTTCGTGGCGAGGTAAGCGCACCCGGCGTCCCGGGCAGCAAGGTGGAGCCCCATAACACGCTGGTAGTAGTCGAGCTGCCGCTCAATGTCCGGGGTCTCAATCGTCACGTGGTCGATGCGGCAGGTCTTGATCATTGCAGGCCCTTTCCCGACCGGTGCATCTATCATCACGTGCGAAGAAGCGAAGAGCTCGACCCGATCAGCGAGTCGAGCCGGTTCGAAAGCTCCGCGAATTCGCTAAGCTTCGCCAGCCCCGCCACAATGCGATCGGGGCGGAGGACGAGGACCCATCCCGAGTGACCCGCCAGCAGAGCCCGGCCGCGCTCGTCGGCTACTCGCAGCCGATCGTGAAACCGGTCTTCTTCACTCGCGAGCGCGACCAAGCTGGGCCGCGTCCGGCGCCATAGAGGGTGGCCGCTGGCGGATGTCAAATCATCAAGGTCGACGGACAATCCGACCAGGGCGAACCAGGGACCCGCGACCACGTCGATCGAAGTCGGTTGGTTATCCGCGCCGATGAGAAGCAGCCGCGGCAGGACGCGACCTACCATGTCGCTATCGGCACCGGCGTTCCTGACAACAAGCCCCTCCGTGATGAAGGGCCGAGGCACATGGCGCATCTCGCGAAAGTAGCGGCGCACGTTCGGCAAGAGGTTTGCAAGCCCGAAAGCTGCGTCCCGCAATCCGCCCAACCAGCGCGAGCGTATGTTCGCCAGCTTTCCGACCCGAACGGAGTAGTCCACCGTGGCCTTGATGTGGTGACGGCGCTCCAGTTCATAGCTTGCGAGGCTTCCCTCAGACGCCTGGCCCCGCAGGACTCCAGCAACCTTCCAGCAAAGATTAGCGGCATCCCGAGCGCCCGTGTTCATGCCCTGGCCGCCAAACGGCGGCATCACATGCGCAGCATCGCCCAGCAGGAACACCCGGCCGTCGGCCAGTCGGGCGGCAATCCTTTCCGAGAACCCGTAGACCGTTCGTCGGATGATATTCAGTCGGATGCCGCGGTAGGGCGTGTGGCGGTCGACCAGTTCGCGAACGCCCTGATCGGTCACGATATGCTGCCGGTCATCGGAGCTGGAAAGCATGAATTCCAGTCGTCTGCCGCCGTATGGGCCGGGGATGCTGTTTACAGGCCTCGCGGGGTTGCAGAAAAATCGCGAATAGTTTGATTGGTCGGGAAAGTCCGCGAGATCGACCACGAGGTGCGGCTCGTCGATCCGGGTACCCGGGAAGGGGATGCCGAGCGCCGTCCTGACGAAACTTCGCGCGCCATCGCAGGCGAGGACATAGCGAGCGGTCACCTCGTAGGATCCGGACGCTGTCTCCAACGTCATGGCGACACACCGGCTATCTTGCGACAACCCAGTCAAAGTCACTCCGAAATGCACCGATACGGACGGAAAGCGGCGGCTGCCACGCAGCAGGATCTTCTCGAAGACGGGCTGGAGCACCGCGTTTCGGTTGCCGAATCCGTTGGGCGTCACGAAGCCCGGCACCTTCACCAGCGCGAATCCGAACGGAGACAGGAAGTGCACGCCGAATGGCGCAGAGCTATGAGAGGCGAGTTCACCGGTCAGATCCAGGCCGTCGAGCAGGCGCATGTATTCGTCGTCGATTGCGATAGCCTTCGGCAACTCTGACGTCGTGGTCCGCTGATCGATCAGCAGGCATTGCAAGCCGAAGGAGCCGATCAGGTTCGCCACCGTCAACCCGACCGGTCCGGCGCCTACGATGACGACGTCGACCGACCGGGGCAACGGATCTCGTGGCCCTTCGACCGGCGCGATCATCGCGATGGTGTCGCGCAACGGAAGGGGATCGCGAGACGGCGAAGCGACCGCGAACGCGTCGCCGGGCTCGGCCACGCCGGAGCGGGACGTCACTTCCGTCGCGCTGGAGCGTCGAGAGGAAGTAACGGCCAGGCCGGCCGCCGGACCAACGCCGCCCCTCGTGCTTGCATTCAAGCGCTTACTTCTCCAACAGGAAATCGAGAGCGGCCGCGTTGAACGCCCCTGGATCTTCGAATTGCGGCCAATGCCCGACATTGTCGAGTTCGAACCGACGGGCGTTTGGTATCAGCTCCGACATGCGCGACGCTGTATTCCGGTAAAGCGGCCGGTCCTTCAGAGACTCGACGACCATCACGGGCGCCTTGATTGCCCGGCACTCCGCATCGGTAATAAGGTTTTTTTGGAGGTATTTCGGCCCGAAAATCGCCAGCACGTGCTCGGAAGCTGCCTTGGCTTCCGGGTTCTTGTAGGTGGTCTGGCGCAGGGCAATGAGGTCGTCGATCCGCTTGTCTTCGCGATAAAACAGAGAGTCGAAGATCTTCTTGATGTTCTCCCAGCTGGGATCGTCGTAGGCGCGGCCACGTCTCGTAAGGATGCCCGCGATCTCCTCCGCCTCGTCCGCGAGGCCGAACGGCGCGTTCAAGATCACCTTGTCAGTCTTGTCTGGATGGACCGACGCAAACCGAACGGCGACCCACGAGCCGAGGGAGATGCCGATGATCGACGCCCGCGTCACGCCGACAGCCGACAGGAAACCGGCCACCTGGTCCACGTAGTCGGCAATCTCGTAATCTCGCCGCGGCTTTTCGCTGTAGCCGCTTCCCATGAAGTCGATTGCGAAGCAGTTGAAGTGCTTCGACAACGGCCCAAGGGTGGCCATGTACGCCTCCCATGTCCCACCTGTGCCGTGCAACATGATCACCGCCGGCGCGTCGCTGGGTCCAGCCTGGACGTAGCGTGTCTTTACCCCACCGGCATCAATCCAATCTTGCCGGAAGGCGATGGTCGACAAGTGGCTCCAGATACTCTCGTATGTTGCTGCCTCGGACAAGCTCAGCCCCCAAAATGACCAACCCCACCGAAATCATCTTATAGATTTTCGAGTAACTTGCAATCTTCGAAGTGATAGCGCTTTCCGACCAGCTTCGATCACGCATGCAAGCACTAGTCTCTGACAGCTATCGCTCTGGACCATCGATAACAGGTCGAACAAGGCCTATCGCAGACACCTCCTGCGACTGGCCGTTCAGGACGCGGCCAGCCTCAGGACCAAGGCTTTCACGTCCTGCTTGTCTTACCAGGGGCTTCCCGGCATTGACGACTTTGCGCCCGGCATGCGGGCGTCAGACGTGCGGATGGCTGTCATGCAGCGCTCGTGACGCCGCCCAGGCGGTATCTTAAAGCTAGGCTGCCGACAGATCACGTACGGTGCTGGCGGCCACGGCGATACCGAGAAGCCGACCATATTCGCTGGAAAGGTCGTCGAACGCCTCAGCCGTCGCGATTGCCGCAACGTAGCGATCCGGACGAACGACGAGGATGCGGCCCCGTTCAGAGCGGATCGTCTCCGACTGTCCAGCATCATGAACCAGATAGCTGGGGACACTCGACGGCGCCTCTTGTGCAGGCAGGTCAGTCGTCCAGATGCCTATTGCTCGAGCCCCCAGTGCGGTCCAGGTGGCGTGCTTGGCGACACGTTCGAGATCCGATGAAGGCACGTCGATGCCGATCAAGGCGAAGTCCAAGCCCGTCGATTGATCCAACGTAGATTGCGATCCGGCAGAACTCGTTATCGTCAGCCGCGGCATCAATCTGCCGATGCGCTTTATAGATCCTTCGCCGCGATGAATGAAGAGGCCGGTCTTGTAATATGGCCTGGGCGCATCGCTGTCCATCAACCGGCGTTTGACAGCCGGCACGAGGCGGCCGATCGCGAAGCCTGCGTCGCGAAGCAACGATCGGGGCCAGGATCGGACATTCGCAAAGGCCCCAAGCCGCACGGCATATGCGACAACTGCCTTTACGTGGTTCCATCGTTCGACGTGGTAGCTGTCGAGCACCGAACTTCTAGTTTGGAGCCTGAGCACGGCAGCAAGCTTCCATGCCAGGTTCGCCGCATCGCGCCCACCACTATTCAATCCTTGGCCACCTGAGGGCGGCATGATGTGAGCGGCGTCTCCCATAAGGAAAGCCCGGCCTTTCGAGAGGCGATCCGCGACCCGTTCGGAGAAGTCATAGACGACTGCTCTTGCGATCTTCAGGTCGTCCGCAGCATAAGGCGTGTAACGCGCGATGATGCGCTTGACGGTCTCCGGCCGCGTAATTTCTTCCGCCGTCTCCCCCTTGTTAAGCATGATTTCGATGCGCCGCCCACCGTATGGCGCGGGGATGCTGTTGATCGGCCGGGACGGATTGCACCAGTAACGACAATTCAGAGACTGATCCGGGAACTGAGCGAGATCGATCACCATCCTTGGGCTTCGAAGATTTGATCCGGGAAACTGCAGCCCGAGAGTGCGGCGCACGAAACTATGAGCACCGTCACAGCCGATGACGAACTTGGCTCGGATCGAGACCTCGTTTTCGCCCTCTTTGCGCACCACCAGATCGATGGCGTCGTCGGTTTGCATCAGGCTGAGCAACTCGGCGCCAAAACAGAGTTTGACGCCTCCCCGAGATGAGATGCCGCCAAGCAAGACTTTCTCGAACATAGGCTGGGCCATGCAGCTCCGGGCCGCGAAGCCGTTGGTAGTTACTGCACCTTCCGAGCCGGTCAGCTTGAAACCCAGAGGAGACAAGAAGTCGATGCCAACCGGCCCGACGACATGATCCAGCATCGTGCCGGCGAGACCCAGCGCATCCAACAGTCTCATATACTCATCGTCAAGGACGATGGCCTTAGGACTCTCCGTGGTGAGCCGGCTCCTCTCGAGGAGAAGGGTATCGACCCCATACGACCCGAGAAGGTTGGCCATCGTCAGTCCGACCGGGCCGCCTCCGATGATCGCCACATCGACGAGTTTCGGCAGACTGTCTCGGGGACCCGCGACCGGGTTGTAGACGTCGCGCCGAACCTGCTCGATGGAAAGGCTCACGTTCATGGCCAGCTGGCTCCCCTGGAGCGCTATCTCAGTACGCGCCTGATAGGAATACATCGGTCAAAAGGGGGGACATCCTGATGAATGAGACCTGCAAGGCCCTAATTCGGCGTCCTGCCCATCAGGCGAAAGGTTCTCGCAGCCCCGATTTTCGAAACTTGGACATTGCTTAGTCATATATAGGCCTTTCTGACCGTAGCCAAGGGGATTGTCAGGTCGAGGCAGGGCGACCAAGCGCGGCATGAGGTCGGCGTATCGATGAACGGGCATCCGCGGCAGTCGCCACATCAGCTGGGCCTAGGAAGACGGCACCGTGCGCCAGGCGGTGTCGGACGGTGCGGACAAAGACCTCGTCCAGGTGTCGCTTGTCGCCTCGCTCAGGCTGAAGATGAAGTGATGATGAGGACACTATCGGCTGGGTATCCAAAAGCTCCGAGGAACTCGCCTGGGCGTCAAATCGCATAGCCCGCGCTTGGAGTCGCCTTCTCGGCAAGGAACCGCTCGACACGCGTCATCAGCCAAGCCGGGGTCTCCCACATCGGATAATGTCCCGAATGAGGCAGGACCTCGATCTCAACGTGCGGGTAGAGGGTGGGGAAGATCGACCGCACGAACGCCTCGGTCACCCCGCCATCATGTTCACCAACCAGGATCAACATCGGCGTCGTGATTGCCTTCGCCTCCTCGCCGAAATCGGTCCTGATGAAGGCTTCGCCGTAATCACGAAACGCCTCGATCCTGGTAGTTTCGCGAGTAAACCGCATGATGCGCTTGGCAACGTCCGGCTTAAGCCTATTGCCGGTCGACACCTCGATGACCTGGTGACCAGCCTCGTCACTGTCTGCGACGGTACCGAAGAAAGCCGCCGCCTCCGGCGGCATCTTGACACCCGTGGCCGGGGCAGGCGTCACCCCTACCATTGCTTGCACGCGGCTCGACGCATCCAAGGCGAGACGCTGCGCAGCCTGCCCTCCCATAGAATGACCAACGACCGAGAAGGCGTCCCAGCGAAGGTGGTCGGCCAGCGTGATCGCGTCGGAGGATATCTGGCTGAAGGAGTGCTCGCCGCCCATGTGACGCGATGCGCCGTAGCCGCGATAGTCCATGAACGCGTAGGAAAACTGGGCTTCGTCGATGAATCGGAACGTGGGTTCCCAGATCGTGTGATCACCAAACCAGGCGTGCAGGACCATGACCTTGTTTGGGCCATGTCCGATGACTCGATGACCATTGACTTCGCGGCACATTGTCGTCGCTAACCCTTATGCGACCGGCTCAGGCTCGGCCCGAGGCGGCCGTTTCCGCCGGGAAGTAGCGCTCGAGCCAAGGCCGCATCACACCCTGCATCCGTGGATCATCGTAGGTATTGAAATGGTCGGTGTCCGCAAACAGGTGCAGATCAGCCGGCCGGCCAGCGCGACGGAAAAGCTCGATCGATCCCTCGGTCGGGGTCACAGTATCTCGCGCCCCGTGGGTCAGCAGGAGGGGTCGCGGTTCGATCTGGTGGACCACGTCGTTGGCGCGAAAGTCGAGCATGCTCTGCGGTGTCTCGATCGGAAAGCTCATGATCGAACCGCCAGGTAGGCCCTTCCGAAGATGCTCCGGTATCGGGACGATGTCGAAGCGCGACACCATCTGAGACGTGCCGGTCCGCGCCTTCTGCTCGGCGCCTGACGCCAGCACGTCAACAAATTTCCGCCATGCGTCCGGCGTGCTATGCTGGCCACGGAACTTGACCTCGCCGTCACCCCAACCGCCATTTGCGACGACTGCGGCCACGCGCCGATCAACGCCTCCCGTGTAGACCGCCACCGCGGCCCCAAAGCTCGATCCGACAAGAGCGATGCGATCCGATGCGATCTCAGGTCGGGACTGCAGAAAGGTAATCGCGTTCTGAGTGTCTTGAACCTGTTCCATACAGATTATGCGGCCACGTTCACCGTCGCTCAGGCCGCAGCCGCGGAAGTCGAAAAGCAACGTCGCGTAGCCGAGGTCGTTGAGGTATGTAGCCGCGGTAACCGCGTCGCGTCCCTCCCTGGTGCCGCCGAAACCGTGCAGGACGATGAAAGCGGCATACTCCTTTCGGATCGACCCAACCACCGGTATTCGTAGCTCGCCGCGCAAAGCTAGCCCATCGGACGCGAACTCCACACCGCTCACTTCGACGTCGCTCACGCTGTTCTCCTCAGAAAGCCCGCGCTGCACCCGGACACGGTGGCCGCCAGCCCGCAAAGCGGGCGCACCCCGAACGGCGTGCACATGACGCCTGACACCGAACCCTGCAGGCCGGCATCGCCAACAATCGTGACGTTCCCATGCCCGTTGACCTCGGACGTTCTCTGTTCCTAGATATTCGAATAAGCTGTTCTCTTCGAGATATCAAGTGCCTCGTCGAACTGTTGTCGGCATACCTCCAAGCTGCCCGCCCACCCCACCGGTGATGACCACCGATCCGGGTCCAGAGCTCCTGGGCCGACATCGTTTACAACCGCGTTCCTTCGGCCTAGAGACCAGTGAACCGAGGCAGATGACGTAAGTTTTGCCTGTCAGCCCTTCGATGTATAAAGGAGGATTAGGTGTCGCATCATGTCTTGAGGCTTGGCTTCATCGGTCTAAACTGCGTCAAGCAGGACGATTGCTATAACTACTATAAGAACGTTGTTGGTTTGCCGATTGTCGCGGAGCTCGGTCACGGGAGCTATTTCGGTTGCGGTTTTGGCAGCCACGCGCTGAGCCTACACCCAGCCACGCGCCCGGGCTTCCGCCATCTTGGCTTGCAGATCGCTGGCAATGGCCCCCTCGATGACGCGCTCGCCGCGCTGCGTGCCGCCGGGCTCAGCGGTGAAATCAAGTCCAACCCGGTCTATGGCGTGGCAAGCGCCATCAAGGTGGCCGACCCGGACGGCCATGTCGTTTACCTCTACCGCGAAGAGACCAATGCCATCCCGCATTTCCCGACCAGCGGGATCGCTCCTCAGAAGCTCGGTCATGTCGCTCTTTTCGTTCAAGACGCGGAGCGGTCGGAACGGCTCTACGTCGACACGTTCGGGTTCCGTATGTCGGACTGGATCGAAAAGGTGTTCGTCTTCCTGCGCTGCAGCACGGACCACCACACGGTCAATTTCCTGACCGCGTCACGTCCAGGGCTGTTCCATTTCGCCTTCGAGCTTCGTGATGCGAACCATCTGATGCGATCATGCGATGAGCTCGGCAAGGCGGGGCTGAGGATCGACTGGGGTCCGGGTCGCCACGGGCCAGGCCACAATCTTTACACCTACCACCGGGACCCTGACGGCAACATCGTCGAGCTCTACGCCGAGCTCGACGTGATGAGCAGCGAGACACTGGGTTACTTCGACCCCCGCGCGCACCACCGGGACGTCCCTCAGCGACCCAAGTCGTGGACTTTCTCGCCCGATATCGACATCTGGGGAGCTCCGCCTCCGCCCGATTTCAGGCCCGGCGGTGGCTAGAGCATCATCCGATCAGATGGCACCATCTGATTGGATAAAGATGCTCGCCAAAACAACGAACTGGAGCGGGTTCCTTGCGCGAATGCGAGCGGAAAACGCTCTAGACGATCTCCCGCGGAGACTTGAGACCGCATGACTGCGAGCCGACGTCGTACGCTGGCTCGCCCAGGCCGTTCACAAACGCCCGGAGCTGGATCGCGGGTGAGGCATGTTTCTCGGGAGAGTAACATAGCCTGCCTCGGACACGCCCAGCACGCGCGCCATGGTGGCGACTGGGAAGCAGGCCTGGTTCGCGCTCATGAGCCGGAAGGGGCCGCCGGAACCGCGCCGGTCTCCAGTGCAAACCAGGCCTCGGCTTTTGACAGGATGCCGCGCTCCAGCCGGAGCTGCTTGTTCTCCCGCTACGGCCGCGTCAACTCATCCCGCCAGACGCTGGCAAGCCCGGAACCTCCTCCTCCCGTAGGCCCTCTTGCTTGTCAGCCGCAGCCACCCACGCGCCGATCGATCGCGCTGTCGGTTGAGAGTCTTGAGCAATGTCCTCGGATGATCGTCCAGAACGGTCCAGATCACCATCTGACGGCGGAACTCAGGCGGATAAGGCGCACACGTCTTGAGCATCAGGAACGTTTCTGCAAAAGCTTCAGGGTGTCCACGAAACCGGGTCAATCCCAGCTACGGTGAGCCGCGCCTCGCGGCATCGTTTGACTGGTCATTAAACCTCATTGGCCACCACGTTGCTCAACGATCCGATGCGATCGATCGTGACCTCAATTCGGTCATCGACCTTCATCCAGACAGGCGGCTCACGCTTTGCTCCCACTCCGCCCGGAGTTCCCATGGCGATCACGTCACCCGGCTCTAGGCGGGTAAACGTGGAGCAATAGGCGATAACTCGTGCCACGCTGAAGATCATCTCATCCAACGTCGCGTCTTGTACAACCTCTCCGTTGAGACGCGTTTGAAGGCGCAGCCCTCCGAGCGGCCCTACTTCGTCCGTCGTTACCATCCAGGGCCCGAAAGCTCCCGTACCGATGAAGTTCTTGCCCGGAGTGAACTGGTGCGTATGCCCCTGCCAGTCCCTGACAGTGACGTCGTTGTAGCAGCTAAAGCCAGCGACGTGCGCGAAGGCATCCTCCTCGCGGATGTGTCGACCTGCCCGGCCAACGACAACCGCTAGCTCCCCCTCCCAGTCGAGCTTATCCGACACAGAGGGGAGGATGACAGGTCCCCCATGACCGACCTGCGTGTTTGCGAAACGCGTAAAGATCGTCGGGTGTCCGACCTCAGCCCGTCCTGTCTCGTTGCGATGTTTTTCATAGTTCAGGCCGACGCAGAGGATCTTGTCCGGATTGCCTATCACCGGCAGCCACCGTATATCGGACACCGGGATGCGGTTCGCCGCATCAAGACCGACCGTTGTCGCAGGCAAGGCGCCGGTCGCGATTGCCTTCTTGAAAGAAGACGAGAGCTCGACGAGATCGAACACGGCGCCGTCATGCACGGCGCCCCAGCAGGATCTCCCGCCATGCTCAAAGGATGCGAACTTCATATGCGGCCTCGATTGCCTCGCAGGAGATTAGCGAACGATAGCGGCTCCATCCCGCTCGTGAACGGCGAGCCTAAGTGGCGGTTGCGCCGTCTTTCGACGGGACGTGTATAATGGCGCGTTCCGGGAGGTCGAGCAGAAGCTGGGCCTGATCTCGGTCTCGCGGGTCTCATCCATAGATGGCTTGAAACCCGGCACCTTTCTCGGGCCGGCTGCGACCTCCATCTTTGACAGACCTCGAGACGTTGGCAGACAACCAGGCCGCCAAAGCTCCACATCAGCGGCATGGCGCGATCACCCACGCGGTCGCACCAGACGTCCTATCCGGATGGTTGACGAGCGGCGGGCTGCTCCCATCAGAATGGCTTGTTACTTGTTCCGAGTAGCCGACCCAGAGACACGGTCGCCGAGAGCGCGGCCACAAATCCGTCGCTGGGACGTCTCGGCTGCGCTGGGTCGAAGAGGTTATCCGGATCGACGTCATACTGGATGCTTGGCCGTATCGCCAACCACGGCGTTCCTTGGAAGTTCGCCACCACCTCAAAGGCGTACCCATCGCGACTCTGCCTTGGACCAGGACCGGCGAAATGGTCCTGGAGCCTTGTCTCGAAATTTGCCTCGATGGCGCTAAGCCGTTGATAACGAGCTTGTATGCCAACGGCGTCAAACGGACGCCCGGGGATGAAACCGGTAAAGTTGAGGCCGGCTTCTGCATCGAGATCGACCGGCTGTGGCTTGTCGAACGATGCATCGGCGGACCCATAAAGAGCTATGTTCGGTGGCGGACCGTCAGGTCGACGATCGCCCCGCCAGAGGATCTTCTGCCCTTGGAAGAAGAACACGCCACCGCCCGGATAGTCGGTCGCTTCATCGCGCGAGGTCGCGATCGGGATGCCACCTTTGACGTTGTTGTAGATAGCATATCCGTGGCGCGTACTCCCTTCCACCCCCGCCTCGAGATTGGCTGGATACGCAGCGTTGTAAAATTCGCTGCGGTATGCAATCTCCGCGAGCGACTGGAAGCCGGTGGAGAACGCGGTCCCGAAGATGTTCGGGTTGACGATGGCACGCTCGGTGTTCTCCTGGAAGATCCCTCCTTGAACGTACCACTTCGGCGTGAAATGATAGTTAACGATGCCGCCCCAAGTCGGGAAGGGAACCGATGGAAAGTCTCCGTCGGCCGCAAAAGTGCTGGAACGGTAGGTAAACTCATCGATCGAGTTGGGCAGGAGAAAGTAACGATAAACGTTGGTTCTTCCCACTTCGATCGATAACTTGTCATCGAGCAGCTTCTGCTCATAAGTCAGGAGGGATATGACATCCTGCGTTGTGCTTGGAGCGGGCGTGGTCTGATCCGCGACGAGGAACCCGCCACCATCAGTGATAATCCCCGGAATGTTGCTCCTGAGACCGAAAAAGATCAAACGAGAATGGATGTTGCCGCCGGGTATGCCGAGAATTCTCTGGAGATCCAGGTCGACTGACGGCGCGAACACGGCCAGATTGTTTGTCTGACCGGTGATGTTGCCTGCTTGCGGGTTAGCATAGAAGTGGTCGAAGGCGAGGCCGTGAACGTCGATCCCGTTATCCACGAGCGTCGTCCCAAATCCCGTGAACAGGCCGAGGCGTGGTGGACCGGAATTGGGCGTCGCAGCGCCTTCAAGAAGCGGTGGCTGTGTCGTGTTATTGTTCGGGTTCGTCGAAACTCCAGACTGATTGTCGTAACTCGTTGACGCCGTCGCCCTCGCCGCGATCGGAGCTCCTGATTGTGTAGTGCTGATGTTCGGCGAGGCGCCATCGATCCCTGAAGCCAGCCAGGCGAGGCTGTCAGCTGCCGGATCGGCCGCACGCGCGACACCAGGCAAGAGACCGGCAAAGACTATCAATGATGCCATTACTGCCCGAAGACTGGCTTCCGTATTGTGGAAAACATCAAGCCTTTCGCAACTCATCGAACGTTCCCTTGGCTCTGTCGGCCATTACTTTGTTATGGACGCGTGTAATCCTTAAGCCTCACAACTTATGGCTAGACTCTTGTTCTATAAAAAAAAGATCTCCCTTTGCGTGCCGACGTTGCCTCTTCGGGTGATCGTCACTACGCCGCGATCCAGTTCTTAGACACTTTCTCTATGATTTACGGCGATGCTTCGTGCCTGGTTACGGTCCGGGGGACAGTGTCCTTTTCAGCGGGGGTGCGTGGGGAACGTCGGTGCCGGCCAGGAGAGAGGCCGGCAAAGCCGAGTGCCCGCTACACACGATCTCGACGCCTCTCATCTCATACAGGAAGCCCCTCACCAAAGCCTACGGGTATCCGTTGCACCAGACTTTCGAAATTCTTGCGATCCTAGAGCGCCTGGTATCTTTTCGCAAGTCTCTTGGCTCCTTGTCCGAACCGCCTGGATGTGAGTCCTGGCAGTCGATAAAAGCCGGATGGAAGTGGGGTTGAGATTGTGGGTGTCGGCGCGGCGTGACCGGCGAAGCTCTGGCGGTGGGCGCCCGAGAACCTGACACAAGGGCGCTGGTCGAAGTTGGGGGCCGGTGCCGGCTGCGGGGCGAGCCATCAGCCTGGCAAATCTCATGGCTACCGGCCCACGACCGAGGTTACCCTGGACCTGCCGCATGCTCAGTCTGAGCCCGCGCGACGTCGAGCTGCCACTGGCCGGGCGGCGGTGATGATGTCTCGCCATGAGCAGCGCCGGCACATCCTTTCACCGGCGCGTCACCAATCATGAGACGTCCCATCATGGTCGGCCGTAGGTTCGCGTGGAGGCCGGAGGGGGTCCCGCCATCTGCTGCAGCTGCCGAGATTGTTCCTGCCTCGTCGGCTTGCCCTCGATGATCTGAGAGTCCGGCCGGGGGAGCACTTCTATGCTGCTGGCGAGCCCGCGTCGCCGCGAGAACCTTGGGCAAGGGACGCTCCAAGCCGACGCCCATGCCCTCCAACGTGGAAAGATAACGTCCGACGGCCTCTTGCGTCTTCGAAGAAGCTCTTCTATTGAACATCGGTAAAACATTCGAATGCTCATGACGTCTGCCGTCACAGAGTGCCTCAGGAGGATGACGATCTATCGAAGCAGCCCAGTCTTGATCTTATGGATCGCGCCCTTAGGCTGGCTCTAGAATGCGAGCCTCTTCGAGTTTCGACCGGATCGTTCCGGAAAAACGAGCGCCTGGCCTGACGAGCTAAACTCGCGGCTTCTGCGCCGGCTGGTCGACTTGGGCGATGAGACATAATTGAACGGGAAATCCGTCGGGGGAAACAAATATTGCCTAGTCACGAAGTCTCGGATCGTACGGTAGACCATGCCGCGCCTCTCGCCTCGAGCGGCATCTTGTGGTATGAGAACGTACTTGTTGTTCTTCTCGCCATCGCAGCCGGACTCGTATTTCTAGATCGGCTCGGCATTGTCTACGTGTTCAGGCAGATCCAGCAGGAGTTGCATCTCGACCACGCCGAGTTGGGATTGCTCATGGGCGTAACGTCCCTGACTTGGGCACTTTCGAGCATTACCGTCTCGTTCTTTTCCGATAGTTGGGGCATACGACCGAAGCTTATCATCATAGTGTGTCTGGTCGGCTTCTCCTGCGCGACTGGATTGATCGCCATCACCGAAACCTATGGCGGCCTGCTGGTGATACGCGCGGTAGCCGGAATGTTCTTCGGGCCTGCCATTCCGCTCATGTTGGCGGTGGCAGCCAAGTCTTCCTCTCCGCACAGGCTTGGAGCGAATGTCGGTGCTGTCGGCGCCGGTATGGTGCTTCTGGGCAATGCCGTCTCTCCTGGACTGGTCACCGTGCTTGCGCAAAAATTCGGCTGGCATCTCGCCTTCCTCTATCTCGCCTTGCCCGGCCTGTTGCTGGCAGCCATCCTCGCATTCGTCATCAGACAAGGCGTATCAAGTGCCGCCGACAAGTCAGCGGCCAACAGCGTCGGCCTCACGGATATGTTGGCCTTGCTGCTTAATCGCAACCTCGCTCTGGCGGTCGTCGGTGGCTTGGCGCTGATCAGTTTTCTGATAACCTTTCCGAGCTTCTCACCGCTCTTTCTGGGCCAGGACCGGACGCTGTCGGTTACGACACGTACGGCTCTGCTGACGCTATTGGGCCTGTCGAGTGGAGTCGGGAACTTCTTCATCCCCATGCTATCCGACCGCTTTCGCCGAAAATCCTGCGCCCTCGTCGCTAGCCTGTGCATAATACTCTTGCCGCTTACCCTGGCCCTCTTACGCGGACATCACGCTCTCACCCCGCTTGTACTGGTCGTCCAGTTCATAGCTGGTGGCGCTATGCCGATCGTCGTCTTCGTTATCCCAGGAGAAAGCGTTCCGCGCCGTGTGGCGGCCACCGCCTTCGCGCTCCCCCTGGCGATCGGAGAACTCGTCGGTGGTTCGACCACGCCCGGCATAGCCGGGCTGCTTTCGGACCATTATGGCTTGATGTCCGTCATGTGGTTCTGCAGCGGTCTCGGTGTCATCTGCCTGTTATCTGTTCTCGCGATGCGGGAGCCACCGAGACGCGCCGGCTCCAGCCGTCAGAGCAGCCATGTGCCAGCATGAAGAGACTGGTGGTCGTAGAAGGCGCGCTGCGTCGCGATCCGAGCAGACAAGGCCTAGGCTGAGCATTGCGTCCTTCGCAGCATGGTGGTCTTGCCAAGGATTCTGTCAGCACTCGCGCCAGGCTCCCGAATGTTCTTCGTTTGAGCCATCCGGTCCGCACGAACTGACACCGGGACCATGCCGCGCGCCCTGCCGGCGCTTGCCGAGCGCGTCGCTCATGACAGGCGGCAGCTTCGTCTCCAGTCTCTGCCAGCCGAGTCGAAAGCCGGCTGTCCATCGCTCCCGTCTCGGTCCAGGGCATCACAGGTCCCTGCAGACCCGATCATGCTCCAGGCGCTGTCACCCATGTGGCCACTTGAAAGGGGGGTTGAGCCCCAACCTCAACCCTCGGCGCGCGTGACCCCGCGCCGCCGCGCGCGGTTCACCGCGAGATCCAGGGCGGAGAGGAAGCTGGAGCGGTCCTTGTGGCTGAACGGTCGCGGACCGCCGGTCACCTGCCCGCTCGAACGCAGCCCGTCCATCAGGTTGCGCGTCGCCAGTGCCAGTCCGATCGCGGTTTCGTCGAACAGCCGCCCGGTCGGCGCCAGCACCGCCGCACCCGCCTTGACGCAACGCGCCGCCAGCGGCACGTCGGCGGTCACCACGATGTCCTGTGCGCCGGCGCGCTCGGCGATCCAGTCATCCGCCACGTCCGGCCCGCTCTGCACCACCATCCGCTCGATCAGCGGTGCGGCAGGGATCGCGATCAGGCTGTTGGAGACGACGACGACCCGGACGCCGTAGCGCCCGGCCACGCGGTAGATCTCGTCCTTGACCGGGCAGGCATCGGCATCGACGTAGATGGCGACGTCCGGATTCACGTCGCCCCGTCGAGCCGCTGCAAGGCCTGCAGCACGTCGGAAACCGTCTCCTCGATGGTGCGCTCGACCGGCACGATCAAGGCCGGCTCGTCCGGCGTCGGCAGCTCCAGCGTGCGCAGCTGGCTCGGCAGCAGCGAGGACGGCATGTAGTGCCCTTGCCGCTGCGACAGCCGCTCGCGCAGCACCTCTTCGGAAACCTCCAGGTAGACGAACACCAATCCCGGCACCCCCTCGCCGAGCCGCTCGCGATAGGCGCGGCGAAGCGCCGAGCAGGTCAGCAGGCCGCCGCCGCCCTCCTGCAGCCGCTCGCGTATCCAGGCGGCGCAACGATCCAGCCAGGGCCAGCGATCCTCGTCGGTGAGCGGCGTGCCGGAGCGCATCTTCGCGACGTTCTCCGGCGTGTGCAGGCTGTCGCCTTCCTGGAACGGCCAGCCGAGCGCCTCGCGCAGCTTCTCGGCCACGCTGGTCTTGCCGGACCCCGAGACGCCCATCAGCACCAGGACGCGCGGCTGATAGGTCATGACGCCTCGACCCCGTAGCGAACGATCCCGCGCGAGCCTGCGACGATCGCCAGCGACGCGCGTCCGATGAACAACCCGCTCTCGATCACGCCGACGATCGCGCCGATCCGCGCCTCCAGCGACGCCGGATCCTCGACCACCCCGAACGCGCAATCGAGGATGAGATTGCCGCCGGCGGTGACGAGGAACGAGCCGGCGCGGTCCCGGCGCGGCGACGCCCGCGCGCCCAGGCGGCCGAGCTGCAGCGCGGCAGACTCCCAGCCGAACGGCGTCACCTCGACCGGAACCGCGGTATGCTCGCCCAGATGATCGACCAGCTTGCGATCGTCGGCGATGATCACCAGCCGGCGGCTGGCGGCCGCTACGATCTTCTCGCGCAACAGCGCGCCGCCCAGCCCCTTGATCAGGTTGAGCGTGCCGCGCTCGATCTCGTCGGCCCCGTCGATGGTCAGGTCGAGCTCGGCATGGCGCGCGAAATCGCTCAGCTCGATGCCCAGCTCGCGCGCCTGCGCCGCCGTCCGCTCCGAGGTCGGGATCCCCACGAACCGCAGCCCGCCCGCGACCCGGGCCCCGAGTGCCGCGACCACGAAGGCAGCGGTCGAGCCGGTGCCGAGCCCGACCACCATGCCGTCCTCGACGAGGGAGGCCGCCGCTTCGCCGGCCTGCCGCTTCAGCGCCTCGGCCGGGTCATCCATGACGGCCTGCCGCCGCCTCGTCGAGCACCCAGACGAGCTCGCCCTCGGTGGTGATGTGCGAGGCGGGCTGCGACGGATCGCGTCCGCGCACCTTGGCCAGCACGTCCTGCTTGCCGGCCCCGGCGGCCAGGAACAGCACGTGCGCGCTGCTGGCGATGGCAGGATAGGTCAGCGTCAGGCGGCGATGCGGAGCGTCGTGCGGCACGCACGTGCCGACCCAGGCGGCGCGTTCCTCAAGCACCGCGGTGCCCGGGAACAGGGAAGCGGTATGGCCGTTCTCGCCGAGCCCGCGCAGCACCACGTCGAACAGCGGGCGACCCGGCTGCAGCCGGTCGTGGCCGTACACGGCACGCAGGTCGCGCTCGTAGGAACGCGCCGCCTCGGCCGGGTCGCCCTCGACCGGCATGCGATGCACCCGCGACGGCGGCACCGCGACGTGCGACAGCAGCGCCGCGTTGACCATGCGGTAGTTGCTGTCCTCGTCATCGGGCGGCACGAAGCGCTCGTCGCCGAAGAACAGCTCGACGCGCGACCACGGAAACGCCGTCGCGAACGGCGCGCCGGCGAGCAGCTCGTAGAGCCGCTTCGGCGTCGAGCCTCCGGACAGCGCGATCACGAACGGGCCGTCCTTGGCGCGGGCCTGCTCGGTCAGCCACTCGGCGACATGCCTGGCCAGTGCGTCGGCATCCGCGAGCACCCATTCCTGCCCCTCGGCGACGTTCATCGCGGCTCTCCCGCGTCCGCGAGCACGAAGCGCTCGATGGCAGTGGCGAAGCCTTCCTCCTCCGACGAGGTGCTGACATAGGTCGCAGCCCGCTTGACCTCGTCGCTGGCCTGGCCCATCGCGATCGACAGGCCGGTCTTGCGGAACATCAGCACGTCGTTCGGCTGATCGCCCAGCGTCGCGATCGCCTCCGGTGCGATGCCGAGCCGGTGCGACAGAGTCGCGACGACGCCGCCCTTGTTCGCGTCCGGATGGGTGACATCGAGATAGTAGGGCTGCGAGCGGGCGGCAGAGGCGGTATCGCCGAGTGCTGCCTGCACCTCCTTCTCGCAACGGACCATCAGCTCGAGATCATCGCTGACACCGACGATCTTGACCACCTCGTCGAGCAACGGGTCGAAATCATCCACCTGGCGGGGCGGGAACTTCACCGTCCATTCCTCCCGCGCGACGTGCGGACCCTTGATGTCCGGGACCATCCAGTCCTGGCCGCGATAGATCCAGACATCGACCTTGTGCTCGCGCAGCAATGCCACCGCCTTCTCTGCGACAGGGCGCGGCAGCGTCTTCGCCTCGATGATGCTGAGATCGGGTTGGACGAACATGCCGCCGTTGAAACCGGCGACCGGCTCGGTGATCTGCAGCGGCCCGATCACCATCTCCATGCCCTTCGGCGGCCGGCCGCTGGTGATCGCGAAGCGGATGCCGCGCTGGCGGAGCGCATGCACCGCACGGATCGCCCGCTCGGTCAGGATCTTCTCCCTGGTGACCAGCGTGCCGTCGACGTCGGCCAGCACGAGGGCGATCGGCTGTCGCTTCATCTTGCGGCTCCCGCGCTGCGCGGCAGGATCAGCTGCTCGACCGCGATCGCCCAGCCTTCCTGCTCGTTGGTCTGCGTCACGTAATGAGCCGCCTCGGCGACCTCCTCGGTGCCGTTGCCCATCGCGATCGCCAGGCCCGCGACGTCGAGCATGGCGATGTCGTTGCTCATGTCGCCGATGCAGGCCATCTCGTCGACGGCGACGCCGAGCAGCTCGGCAAGACGCCGTGCGGCCTCGCCCTTGTTCGCCTGCGGGTGCGTGACGTCGAGATAGTAGAGCTGCGAGCGATGCGCGTTGACCTGGTCGCCGAGCATGGTCTGGATGTTGATCTCGACGCGCTCGAGCAGGTGGAAGTCCGCACTCGATCCCATGATCTTGCCGATGCGATGGTAGTGGCCCTCGAAATCCTCCACCACCACCGGTTCCATCCGCACCGCGCGACGCTCCTTCTCGACATAGGCACCCTGCGAGTGGCGGATCAGCCATTCGCCGCCGGCGAACACCCAGGCTTCGACGTGATGTTCGTCGAGGGCTTCCACCACCCGTCGCGCCACGTCCGGATCGAGCGAGACGTGGGAGAGCACGGTGCCGTCCGGGGCGAGGATCTCGCCGCCGTTCAGTCCCGCGCGCGGCGTGTCGAGGCCGAGCGGCTCGAGGAACATGTTCATGCCGCGAGCGGAGCGGCTGCTGACCAGGCAAAGCTGCACGCCGGCCTCGCGCAACGCCTGCACCGCGCGCAGCGTCCGCGGCGTCAGCTGCTTGCTGCCGGTCACCAGCGTACCGTCGATGTCGGAGACCAGCAGGCGGATGCGCGAGCCGGCGCCGCTCCGCCGCAGCGTCACGTCGCTCATGAGGTCAGCCTCAACCAGTGCCGCCCGTCCCGGGTCAGCAGCGCGTCCGCGTCATCGGGGCCCGCGCGTCCGGCCGCGTAGAAGCACAGCTCGCCGCGACCGCCAGCCCAGGCTTCCAGCGCCGGCTGCACCACGCTCCAGCCGGCCTCGACATTGTCGGCACGCTGGAACAGCGTGGCATCGCCGATCAGGCAGTCATAGATCAGCGTCTCGTAGCCGGTGCTGGGGCCTTCCTGGAACCAGTCGGCATAGTCGAACTTCATCCGCACGCCGCCCAGCTTGACCACCGGGCCGGGCATCTTCGCCGAGAACTGCATGGTCACGCCTTCGCTCGGCTGGATCTGCAGCACCATGATGTTGGGCGTCAGCTTCTCCACCGGCGTGTCGCGGAACAGCGCGTACGGCGCCTGCTTGAAGTGCACCGCGATCTCGGTCTTGCGCTGGGTCAGCCGCTTGCCGGTGCGCAGGTAGAACGGCAC
>CAXUCM010000009.1:0-23667 GCA_964249315.1 uncultured Acetobacteraceae bacterium
ACCGGCGTGCCGCCACGCCCGCCGCGACCGTAGCGTTCCCAAAACAAGCTTTCATCGTCTGCCTCCCTGTTGCAGCTTTCATGTCATACGTCGTCCGCACGCATCCGGCGGATCGCGTCGAGTCGAGTCGATTTCATACCGAAAGAAGATCGCAGCCTTCATCCCGCGGACCCGGCAAGCGCCGTCCGTCGTCGCGATCGCGGTATGCTGAAGGCGGCACCAAGCGTCTCCTCCTGGGTCCGTTGCACGCCCTGGTGAAGAGCGGGACCGGATCTGAGTTGTTGCCTGCATGATAAGTCATCTACAGCCCTCGACTACCTGGATAGAAGCCGCAGAGTGATACTTTTTTTGCTCTGGACGACGTGAACAAGGCCAAAGCTTCATCCTCATCGGCGCGAACCTGAGAAAGGCCAATGGGTTTCATCCCATCGATCCGCTTCGCGGCTCGGTCCCGTCGAAGGCAGAGCCCTTGAAAGCCCGTTTGTTTTCATCCGTGGGCGTCGCCCAGAAAGGCCGCAGGATCGAGGCTCCGCTAAACGGATTCTCAAGGCCGAGCCTTGAGCGGGTCCAGGGCAGAGCCCTGGCCTTGAAGTCGCGCGAAGTGCCTGTAACTTGCGCGTGCAGGATGACGATCGCCACACAGCATGGACGCTCCGGCAAGTGAACCCGACGATCGCCGCCCTGTCCGGGAGTGTCGCCACCGCGATCGCCATCTTAGGCGGCGGCCTGGCCGTCTAAGCCTACCGGCATCATCGCGCTCGCGTCGGGATGGCGCTCGCACTCGCCGGTGCGATCGACGCGTTGCTGCTGCTGATCGAAGCCAGGGATGTTCCCGGCAAGCTGAGGCAGATGCGCCTGGATCTCGAAGCGCAACGCCCCTTCCGGGTGGGCGCGATCAGTCGGGCCAACGTGCCGTTCCAGACCATCACCAACGCCTATGCCGACCAACTCGGCGGTCTCGGCGACGACCAGACCAAGGCGACGCTGATCCGGGAGATCGAGCCGCTCTGGGAGGCGACACGAGCACTCGGCATCAACCTGGTCAGGGATCTTCGAGCGTCAGCAGGCCGGAGCGGCTCGAAGCCGCCACGCCCTTGAGCCGACGCTCAAGCCAGCCCGGGCTTGCCGTCGAACAGACGCGGCAGGCCGAGCGGATTGCCGTCGCGCAGCGCCTCTGGCAGCAGCGCCTGCGGCAGGTCCTGGTAGCTGACCGGACGCAGGAAGCGACGGATCGCCAGCGAGCCGACCGAGCTGCTGCGGCCGTCCGCCGTCGCCGGATACGGGCCGCCATGCACCATCGCGTGGCCGACCTCGACTCCGGTGCCGAAGCCGCCGACCAGGATCCGGCCGACCTTGCGCTCCAGCAGCGGCAGCAAGTCGCGCGCGCTCTGCAGGTCGGCATCGGCCAGGTGCAGCGAGGCGGTAAGCTGGCCCTCCAGCGCCTCGATCACCTCGCGCAGGGAGGCGAGGTCGGGGCAGCGGACGATCAGCGCCGCGGCGCCGAACACCTCCTCCTGCAGCTCGGCATGCGCGAGGAAAGCGGCCGCACCGGTGCTGAACAAGGCGGCCTGGCAGGCGTGCGCGCCCCCGGCGCTGCCGCGTGCGAGCGTGCGCACCTGAGGGTGCGCGACGAGACGCTCGGTGGCGCGGCCGTAGGCGGCATGGATGCCCGGCGTCAGCATCGCGGCCGCCGCCTGGGCCGAGATCGCCTCGGCGGCGGCGGCGGCGAAGCGGTCCAGTTCCGGCCCTTCGATCGCCAGGACCAGGCCGGGATTGGTGCAGAACTGTCCGGCGCCCAGCCCCAGCGACGCCGCGAAGGCGGGCGCGATCGTCTCCGCCCGCTCGGCCAGCGCGCCCGGCAGCAGGATCACCGGGTTGATGCTGCTCATCTCGGCATAGACCGGGATCGGCTCGGGACGCGCCTGGGCGACGCGGAGCAGCGCCAGCCCGCCGGCGCGCGAGCCGGTGAAGCCGACCGCCTTGATGCGCGCATCCGCGACCAGCGCCTGCGAGAGGTCGCGACCCGCGAAGATCAGCGAGAACACGCCGCCCGGCAGGCCGGACGCGGCCACCGCGCGGGCAATCGCGCCGCCGACCAGCTCGGAGGTGCCGGGATGCGCCTCGTGCGCCTTGACGATCACCGGGCAGCCGGCGGCGAGGGCGGACGCGGTGTCGCCGCCGGCCACCGAGAAGGCGAGCGGGAAGTTGCTGGCGCCGAACACCGCGACCGGCCCGAGCGCCACGTTGCGCAGGCGCAGATCGACGCGCGGCAGCGGCTTGCGCTCCGGCATCGCCGGGTCGACGCGCAGGTCAAGAAACGAGCCCTCGCGCAGCACCGACGCGAACAGGCGCAACTGGCCGACGGTGCGGGCGCGCTCGCCCTCGATCCGCAGCCGCGGCAGCCCGGTCTCGCGGACGCAGCGCTCGATCAGCACATCGCCGATCTCGAGGATGTTCTGCGCGACCGCCTCCAGGAACGCGGCGCGCTGATCAAGCCCGGTCGACCGATAGGGATCGAAGGCCGCCCGGGCGGCGGCGCAGGCGGCCTCGAGCTGCGCCTCCGAGGCGCTGCCGAAGCCGGGCTCGAGCTCGGCGCCGCTGGCGGCTTCGATGCCGTGCACCACGCCGGACGCGCCGCGCTCGGCGCGTCCGGCGATCAGCAGGTCGCCGGAGATCGATCGTGTCACGGTATCGGCCATCGCGTGTTCTCCTGTCGGCACAGGCGGCTGAGATGCGTCCGACGCCGGCCGAACGCAACCTCGGGCTATCGCGCCGGCGTCACCGGGGTGCCGGCGAGATGGTCCCAGAACGCGCATCGATGCTCCTGCCGGAACACGGCATCGGTGATCACCGTGCTCGCGGCACCGACGTCCAACGAAAGCAGCCGCTCGCCCGGCAGGTAGGGCGGCCAGTCGCCGTGCCCGGCCTGGCCGGGATGGCCCTGCCGGACGAAGGCGCCCCAGTCGCGCAGCATCGCGTCGGACAGCGCTCGCTCGGCCGGGGTGAAGGCGGCGTAGGTCTTGCCGCCCTCGTGCCGCGGATAGAGATAGGTCAGCTCGGCGGCATGGCCGGCGCCCCAGAGATAGCCGGGCGTCGGCACCCAGCCCGGACCGTCGCGGTGCGAGAACTCGTAGGCGTAGACCGGGACGCTGCGCGCGAGCGCCTGCGTCGTCGCCACGTTGCCGCAGCCGCCGATGCCGCGCTCGACGATGTCGGCGCCGAGCGCCCCGTCATCGGTGCCGATGGCACCGACCTGGTAGGCCACCGCGGAGGGATCGGCATCGTCGCGCGGGTACGGATAGGCCCGGAGCACGGCAGGAGCGTTCCGCCCGAACGACGCCCGGACGAAGCGGTCGTATTGCGCCCGGCTCCATCCGATCGACTTGCGGCTGAACGAACGGCCCTCGTCGCGCGTCGAGCCGATCAGCACCGGCACGCGCGCGAACGCGCCGGCGGCGATGGCCTCGCGCGGCGCCTGCGGCAGCAGCGGCGTGCCGTGGGTGGGGACGTAGAGCATCGCCTGCGCCGCGAGCAGGGCCGCCACCGGCTTGCCGCGCAGGCATTGCGCCTGCGTCGCCCGGTCGCCGCAGCCGACGCGGGCGGCAAACTTCGCACCTTCCGCCTCGGCCTGGGCCAGGCCGTGGCTGACGCAGGAACCGCTCTGCATCAACGCCTGCGCGAACAGCCCCTTCGATCCGGGTGCGGCCAGATGGGCGCAGACCGACCAGCCTCCGGCCGACTCGCCGCCGATGGTGACGCGATCGGGATCGCCGCCGAACGCGGCGATGTTGGCGTGCACCCAGCGTAACGCCGCCTGCTGGTCGAGCAGCCCGTAATCGCCGGTCTGGCGATCGCCGCCGTCGAGGCTGGGCAGGGCGAGGAAGCCGAGCGCGCCGAGCCGGTAGTTCAGCGACACCCCGACGACGCCGTTCTCCTGGACGATCTTCTCCTGGGTGTCCTTGACGCCGCTGCCGGTGGCGAAACCGCCGCCATGGATGTAGACGTAGACCGGAAGCCTGGCGTTCGCACTCGTCCCGATCGGCCGCTGCACGTTGATGGACAGGCAGTCCTCGTCGAGGGCGGGGCCGTCGGGCGAGTCGAAGTTCTGCCGCTGCGTGCAGTAGCGGCCATAGCTGCCGGCCGGCCGGATCCCGCTCCAGGCCGCGGCCGGCTGCGGCGGCGCCCAGCGCAGCGGGCCCACCGGCGGCGCCGCGTAGGGGATGTCGAGGAAGCTTTCCACGCCGTCGACGACGGCGCCGCGGAGCGCGCCCTTGTCGGTCGTGACCACCAGTGCGGTCGCATCCGCAGGAGGCTTGTCGCTGCCGGCGCAGGCCGCCAGCGAGACGATCAACAGCGCGGCCAGCCACCGCGCCCCGCAATCTTTTCCGCTCATGCTTCTCTCCTGGGGCTCCGCCCATCGATCCGCTTCGCGGCTCGATCCCGCCAAAGGCCCGCCCTTGCAAACCCATTTAAAACAAACGGATTCTCAAGGCGAGCCTTGAGCGGGTCCAGGGCAGAGCCCCGGCCTTACTGGAACGGCAGGTAGCGGAAGCTGAAGAACACCATCGTATCGTCCGTCTTCGGCGCGCCGCCCTGGCCCTGGAAGGCGTTCTTGCGGGTGTAGGAGACCTGCGCCCCGGTCTGCATGGTGCCGAAATCGCCATGCAGGAACTTCCACCAGGCGCCGACCGTGCCCTGCACCACACCGGACGTGTTCGCCGTGCAGGGCTGGGCCAGGGTGGTCGCGATCGGCTGCTCGAGGTCGCAGCCCTTGTTGTTGTAGGCCGGGTTGCCGTAGCCGTACGCCTTGCTGCCCTCGTTGAACGACTTGCGCTCGGTGATCTGCTCGGTGCCGACATAGGCGTAGAGGTCGAACTGCTTCGAGGGATGGCCGACCAGCCCGACCAGCGCCTCGACCTCGGGCAGTGGCACCAGCGAGCCGGTCTGCGAGAAGGTGGCGTCGGGGAGCTGGGCCGAGCCGTAGCGGCCGATGCCTTCGCCGACCAGCCCGCTGCCCTGCAGCTCGAGCTTGCCCTTGATCAGCGGCAGGATCACGCCGGCACCGCCGCCGCCGGCCAGCACCGTATTGTTGCTTCCGGAGTTGCCGCCGGCCGCAGGCGTGGTGCGGTCGTGCAGGAAGCGCGCGATGCCGAACAGCTCGTAATGACCCCAGCCCGGATCGGCGGTGCCCTTGAGGATCACGTCGGGGGCCACGTCGTCGGTATAGGTCGTGTCGGGATTGAGGATGCCGATGCCGGCGTTGGCGGAGTCCACCGTGCCGTCGAGCGAGCCGGTGCCGTTGCCGCCGGTGTAATAGCTCGATTGCGGGCTCTCGAACGACAGGCCCAGATCGAACGCGTCGTCGTCGAAGCCCTTGACGAAGCGCAGCCCGGCGTTACGGGTCCAGACGAAGCCCGGAACGTACTGCGCATCGATGGTGAGCGGGATCTGCTCCAGGCGCGGCGTGATGCCGACCTTGCTCATCGTCAGCAGCGACCAGGACTGGCCGCCGAGGATGTAGAAGTCCCAGTCCTTGCGGGCGTAAGTCGCGTAGAGCTGGCGCTCGCGCAGCGTATAGCTGCTCGACAGGCGCGAGTTCGAGCTGGAGCCGGAGCTCTGGAAGTCCATCTCGAAATAGGCGGAGAGGTTGGTGACGCTGTCCGGGCTGGCCTCGGCCAGCAGCGACAGGCGGCTCTGCTGCGCGGTCTCGCGGAACTCGGGGGTGTGATAGTTCGGGCTGCTGGCGTAGGGGATGCCGCCGTTGAAGTCGCTGCTGATGCCGGCGGTCTCGTTGCGGGTGCGGAAGATGCTCTCCGCCGCGATGAAGCCGCCCAGCGTCACGCGCACGGCGCCGACCTGGAACTGGCCCTGCTTGAGCTTGGGTCCGGCATAGAGCACCGGGGTCGGCACGCCGTCGACGTAGACGTAGGGGCCGTATTTCGGGATGGTGCCGGCGCCGGCGATGTTGACCTGATAGCCCGGCGGCGCCGAGAGCGGCTGCGGCGCCAGCGGCTGGCCGTACGCGTTGGTGCTTCGTTCGGAGATCGCCAGCGCCTGCCGATGCGCGGCCGCGGCCTCGTCGCGCGCCGCACGGATGTCGGCGTCGCGTTTGGCCAGGCTGTGCTTCATCGCGTGGAGCTGGCCCTGCAGCGCGCGGATCTGCTTCTCGATCGAACCGATCTGTGCGCCGGGATCGTCCGCCCTGGCCGGGCGCGTCACGCCGGCGCAGAGGATCCCGGTAAGGGCGGTGGCGGCGAGAAGGCCGTGCTTCGCCAAGACGTTTCTGCTCATGATCCGTTTCCGTCCCGAACAGGAGCCCCCCTCCTGCTGACCGGGCGCGCTTTCGATAAGACATTGTTGTCAGCGCGTAACGCGATGGTTTCACGACAGATCTATGACACTTTGGTGACGGTCGCGGCCGGCAACCAGACGCTAAACAAGCTACCTTTCCCCTCCAGGCTTTCGATCTGCAGACGCCCGGCATGACGCCCGACGATGTGCTTGACGATGGCCAGACCGAGGCCGCTGCCGGTGCGGCCGGCGCCCTCGTCGGCGCGATAGAACCGCTCGGTCAGCCGCGGCAGGTGATGCGCCGCGATGCCGGGACCGTCATCGCCGACCGCCAGCACCACGCCGGCGGCAGCCGGCCAGATGCCGCCGCTCTCCGCGCGCACCGACAGCACGATGCGGCCGGCGGCATACTTGCTCGCGTTGTCGAGCAGGTTCTGCACGATCTGGGCGATCTGGTCGGCATCGCCCTGCACCAGCGGCGGCGCCTCCGCCAGCTCCAGCGCGAGTGCGATCCTTCGCGCGCGCAGCAGCGGCTCGAACTCGCCGGCGACATGTTCCGCCACCTGCGTCAGCGACACCCGTCCGCGCGGGCGCTCGTGCTCGGTCAGCTGGATGCGCGACAGGCTCATCAGGTTGTCGATCAGCCGGCGCATGCGCGCCGCCTGCGCCTGCATGATGCCGAGGAAGCGCTGCTGCGCCGGCGGATCGTCGGAGGCGGGGCCGAGCAGCGTGTCGATGAAGCCGATCAGGCTGGCCAGCGGCGTGCGCAGCTCGTGGCTGGCGTTGGCGATGAAGTCCTCGCGCATGCGCTCCAGTGCGGCCTGCTGGGTATGGTCGGCGAGCGCCAGGATCAGCAGCCCGGGATAGGCTTCCGGCAGCGCCTTGAGCGAGATGCGCAGCACCCGGCGCACCGGCACGTCCATCTTCACCGTGGTGGAGACGACCGCCTCGCCTTGCAGGCGACGCACCGCGTCCGCCAGGGCGGGATGGCGCAGCAGGGCGGCGAGCACGTCGCCGAACGGCTCGCGCGCGGCCAGGTTGGCGTGGCGCATGGCGGTGCTGCGTTCGAGCAGCAGCATCGGCTCGGGCAGCAGCTCGAGCACCTCGCGCAGCCGCGGCAGCGGATCCGGGACTGCCGCTTCCGGCATCGGCAGGCCGGCCGAACGTCGGCGCGGCCAGGCGCGGCCCAGCACGGCGCCGGCAGCGAGCGCGGCCAGGAGCGACGTCAGCTCCAGGCTGGCTGCGGCGACGGCCCTACCCCGCCTCGATGTCCAGGGCGTACCCGGCCGAACGCACCGTGCGTACCAGGTCGGCCTCGCCGGGACCGTTCAGCGCCTTGCGCAGGCGGCGGATATGCACGTCGACGGTGCGTGCCTCGACATGGATGTCCGCACCCCAGACGGCGTTGAGCAGGTCCTCGCGCGAGAACACCCGGCGCGGATGACGCAGCAGGAACTCCAGCAGCCGGTACTCGGTCGGGCCGACATGCACCGGCCGGCCGCCGCGCTGCACCCGGTGCTCGCCCGGATCGAGCACGATGTCGTGGAACTGCAGCGGGCACTCGGCCGCCTGCGGCTGCGCGCGACGCAGCAGGGCGCGCATGCGCGCGGCCAGCGCCTCGGTCGAGAACGGCTTGGTGATGTAGTCGTCGGCGCCGGTGTTCAGGCCCCGGATCGAATCCTGCTCCTCCACCCGCGCCGTCAGCATGATCACCGGCATGTCGCGCGTCTGCGGACGCCGGCGGATCTGGCGGCACACTTCGAGCCCGGAAAGGCTGGGCAGCATCCAGTCGAGCAGCACGATGTCGGGCGCGGCCTCGGTGATGCGAAGCAGCGCCTCCTGGCCGTCCGACGCCTCGTCGACCAGGTAGCCGAGCTTCTCGAGGTTGTAGCGCAGCATCACCGCCAGCGCCGGATCGTCCTCGACGACCAGCACGCGCGGCCTGGCCGCCTCGTCACGCGGGGTCGCCTGTGCGCGACGGCTCATGGTCTCGCTCCCGAGCTGCATTGCCCTACTCCGTCATGTCGGTGTCGTGGTCGTGGCCGTCGCGATCGACCGGCGGCGCGCCGCGCGGACGCGACGGCGGCAGCATCTCGCCGGTGGCGGCGTAGTGCACCTGCTCGGCGATGTTGGTGCTGTGGTCGCCGATCCGCTCCAAGTTCTTGGCGATGAACAGCAGGTGCGTGCACGAGCTGATGTTGCGCGGATCCTCCATCATGTAGGTGATCAGCTCGCGGAACATCGCGGTGTACAGCTCGTCGACCGCCTTGTCGGACTGCCAGACCTCGAAGGCCTTGTCCTTGTCGTTCTGGCTGAGCGCATCGATCGCCAGGCGCAGGCTCTCCTGCACCAGCCGGCCCATGCTGCGCAGGCCGCCGAGGGTCGGTTCGGGGCCGATCCGGCCGACACGCAGGCTGCGCTTGGCGATGTTGGCGGCATAGTCGCCGATCCGCTCGAGATCGCTGGTCACCTTCAGCACCGAGACGATCTCGCGCAGGTCCTGCGCCATCGGCGCGCGCAGCGCCAGCATGCGGATCGCGCGTCCCTCGATCTCGCGTTCCAGCGCGTCGACCTCGGGATCCTGCTCCATCGCGTACTGCGCCGCCTCGCCGTCGCGGTTCAGCACCGCGCTGATCGCGTTCGCGGTCTGGCTCTCCACCAGGCCGCCCATGCGCGCGATCATGCCGCGCAGCCCTTCCAGCTCCTGCTCGTAGCTGCGCACGATATGGCGCGGATCGGTGCTGCTCATGCGTCCAGGCTCCTGGCAGGCTGCGGCATCAGCCGAAGCGGCCGGTGATGTAGTCCTGCGTGCGCTTCTCGCGCGGCGCGGTGAACAGGCGGTCGGCGCCGGCCACCTCGACCAGCTCGCCCATGTAGAAGAACGCCACCTGGTCGGCGCAGCGGGCCGCCTGCTGCAGGTTGTGGGTGACGATGACGATGGTGAAATCGACCTTCAGCTCGTCGAGCAGTTCCTCGATGCGCGCCGTGCTGATCGGGTCCAGCGCAGAGGTCGGCTCGTCGAGCAGGATCACCTCCGGACGCGTGGCGATGGTCCGGGCGATGCACAGGCGCTGCTGCTGGCCGCCGGACAACGCGGTGGCAGGTCCGCGCAGGCGGTCCTTGACCTCGGCCCAGAGCGCCACCCGGCGCAGCGCGTCCTCGATGCGGCCGTCCAGCTCCGAGCGCGACAGCTTCTCGTGCAGGCGGATGCCGAAGGCGATGTTGTCGTAGACCGACATCGGGAACGGCGTCGGCTTCTGGAACACCATGCCGATGCGCGAGCGCAGCTGGTTCGCGTCCATCGCGCCGAGGATGTCCTCGCCGTCCAGCAGCACCTGGCCGGTGGCGCGCTGGCCCGGATAGAGGTCGTACATCCGGTTCAGCACGCGCAGCAGGGTGGACTTGCCGCAGCCGGACGGGCCGATCATGCCGGTGACGCAGCGCTCCGGCAGATCGATCGAGATGTTCCGCAGCGCGTGCGTGCCGCCGTAGTAGAAATCGAGGCCCTTGATCGCGATCAGCGCCCGGGTGCCGGTCGGCGCCGAGCCGCCGGCCTGGAACGCGGCGAACGCGGCCGGGGCGGCAGTGCGCTCCGCCTGGTGGCCACCGGTCGTGGGCGCGCCCTGTTCGTTCATGACTGGTCCGATCCGCCGAGCCCGACCCGGGCGATGATGTTGATCAACAGCACGCCGGCGGTGATCAGCAGGGCGGCACTCCAGGCGAGCTGCACCCAGTCATCGTACGCCGAGCCGGCATACTGATAGATCGTCACCGGCAGGCTGGCCATCGGCGCGCGCAGATCGACCGACCAGTCGAGATTGCCCAGCGAGGTGAACAGCAGCGGCGCGGTCTCGCCGGCGATCCGGGCGATGGCGAGCAGGATCCCGGTGGCGATGCCCTTGCGGGCGGCGCGCACGCAGACCAGCACCACCACCTTCCAGCGCGGCGCGCCCAGAGCCGCGGCGGCCTCGCGCATCGCCACCGGCACCAGGCGGAGCATGTCCTCGGTGGTGCGCACCACGATCGGGATCACCAGGATGGCCAACGCCACCGCCCCGGCGACGCCGGAGAAGTGCCCGCTCGGCGCCACCAGGATCAGGTAGACGAACAGGCCGACCAGGATCGACGGCGCCGACAGCAGCATGTCCGAGACGAAGCGCACCGTCGCCGCGATCCAGGAGGCGGTGCCGAACTCCGCCAGGAAGATCCCGGCGAGCAGTCCGATCGGGGCGCCAATCAGCACCGCGAGCCCGGTCTGGATCAGGCTGCCGACGATCGGGTTGAGCAGGCCGCCGCCGCCGCCGGGCGGCGAGGTCATCCGGGTCAGGGTGGAAGGATGCAGGCCGCCGAGGCCGCGCACGACCAGGGTCGCCAGGATCGACACCAGCGCGGCGAGCACGATCACGGTGGCCAGGCCGCACAAGGCGGTGACGAGCTGGTTGACCAGCGCGCGCCGGCGCGCCTGCCCGGAACGCCTGCGGATCGTCGGGCTCGCCGGCATCGCGCTCAGCCGCCGCGCCGGTAGAGCAGCGCGCGCGAGCAGGCCAGGGTGAGGAACGAGATCACCATCAGGATCACGCCGAGGGCGAGCAGCGAGGAGAGCTTCAGGCTGCCGGCCGCGCTCTCGGGGAATTCAAGGGCGATCAGCGAGGCGATGGTGTTGCCGGGCGAGAACAGGCTCGCCGAGATGCGGTTGGTGTTGCCGATGACGAAGGTGATCGCCATCGTCTCGCCGAGCGCGCGGCCGAGCCCGAGCATGATGCCGCCGATCACCGCGGTGCGCGACCAGGGCAGCACCACCCGGCCCATGACCTCCCAGCGGGTCGCACCAAGCCCGTAGGCGCTCTCCTTGAGCACCGCCGGCATCGACAGGAAGACGTCGCGCATCACCGCGGCGATGAACGGGGTGATCATCACCGCCAGCACCAGGCCGCCGGTGAGCAGGCCGGTGCCGAACGGCGCGCCCGAGAACAGCACGCCGAGCAGCGGCACCGGGCCCAGCGTCGCGGTCAGGAACGGCTGCACGTGCTGCGCCATCACCGGCACGATGACGAAGAAGCCCCACATGCCGAAGATGATCGAGGGCACCGCCGCCAGCAGCTCGATCGCGGTGCCGAGCGGCCGGGCGATCCAGGCCGGCGCCATCTCGGTCAGGCAGAACGCCACCCCGAAGGCGAGCGGCACCGCCACCAGCAGGCCGACGAACGAGGTGACCAGGGTGCCGTAGACGGGTGCCGCGGCGCCGAAATGCTCGCGCACCGGGTTCCATACCGAGCTGACCAGGAAGTGCGGCCCGAACACCGAAAAGGCATGCGCGCCGCCCTGCAGCAGCACCGCGATGATGCCGCCGATCAGCACCAGCACGGCGAGGCCGCAGATCCAGGCGATGGTGGCGAACACCCCGTCGCCGAGGCGGGACGGCCCGAACGCGGCCGGCCGGCGCTCCGATGCTGCGAGCCCTACGGACGCCATGCCATGCTGCCCTCCGCGCTCGGACTCCGCCCCTCAGGCGTTCAGTGCGCCTGCGCCTTGCTCCAGGCCGCGCGCACCTGGGCCTGCACCGCGGGCGGCAGTGTCACATATTTCAGGCCGGTGGCAATCGAGGCGCCATCGCGGAACGCCCAGTCGAAGAACTTCGTCACCGCGGCACCGCGCGCCGGAACCTTGGGGTTGGTCGGCAGCAGCACGAAGGTGGCCGAGACGATCGGCCAGGCGCCCTCGCCCGACGTGTCGAGCATGTCGACGGCGAAATCCGTGGCGGCGGACCAGTCGGCGGCGGCGGCGGCCTTGGCGAAGCTGGCCAGATCGGGTGTCACGAACGCGCCGGCACGATCCTTCAGCTCGACCGTGGTGAGATGGTTCCGGTCGGCGAAGGCATACTCGACGTAGCCGATGCCGCCGCGGGTGTTGCGCACCACCGCGGCGACGCCGTCATTGCCGCGGGCGCCGGCGCCGGACGGCCAGGCGATCGAGGTGCCGGCGCCGACATTGCTGTCCCAGTCATGGCTCGCCTTGCTCAGATACGAGGTGAACACGAAGGTCGTGCCGGAGCCGTCGGCACGGTGCACCGGCGCCACCGGGATGTCCGGCAGGCTGACCCCCGGATTGAGTGCTGCGATCTGCTTGTCGTTCCAGCTGCTGATGTCGCCGCTGAACAGGCCGGCGAGCACCTGGCCGGTCAGATGCAGCTGGTTCGGCGCGATGCCGGGCAGGTTGACGATCGGCACGACGCCGCCGATCACGGTCGGGAACTGGATCAGCGCGTGGTCGGCGAGCTTGGCCGCCGCCACCGGCGCGTCGGAGGCGCCGAAATCGACCGTGCGCGCGAACACCTGGTTCTGGCCGGCACCCGATCCCAGCGCCTGGTAGTTCAGGTTGATCCCGAGCGACTTCTGCGCGGCCGCCCCCCAGGCGCCGTAGATCGGGGCGGCGAAGGTCGAGCCGGCGCCGGTGATGTCGACGGCGCCGGCCTGCATCGGTGCCAGCCACACGGGCGCCGCGACGGCGAGGCCGGCGAGCAGGAGCGTCGAGGAGAGGCGCATCGAGGAGGATCCTTCCGACAGAAGAACACGGTCCCGTGTCCCGGCTGGCCGGCTTCTACGCGGCGGCGATGGCGCGCATGTTACACATCGATGACAGTTGGATGACAACGATGCGGTGTCGCTGGCGTCGGGCTCGGATAGAGAGGGCAGGGTTTGGGCTCCGCCCCAAGCCCCGCCAAAGGCTCGCCTTTGGAAACCTCTTCGAGCAGGGCCCCCGACTTATTGCAGGACCAGCTCGATGCGCCGGTTGCGGGCGCGTCCGGCCTCGTCGGCGTTCGATGCGATCGGCGAGACCGGGCCTACCCCCGTCGCGGCCAGTTGCGCCGGGGGCACCTTCCAGCGGTCGCCCAGCGCCTGCAGCACCGCCTCGGCCTGCGCCGTGGAAAGCAGCAGCCCCGCCTCCCGCGGCACCGAGGCATCGCTGTGCCCGACGATGATCAGCTTCATCGCCGGATCCGCCAGCAGCATCGCGGCGATCTGCGCCAGCGCCGGCCGGGAGTCCGGGCGCAGCGTCGGTCGATCCGAGACGAAATGAATGTCGTACAGTGCGATCCGGCCCTGCGCCCGCAGCGCCGCTTCGATCCGGCCGGCATCGTCGACGGGCGAGGCGGCGGACGCCGAAGGCTGCTCCACCATCTCGATGAACAGTCCCGGCTCGCGATCGACATGGCGCGCCACGGCGAGCGCCAGCGTGACCCGGCCCTCCGGACGGTCCAGCGTCGCCAGCACGTAGCGGATGTCGCCGCCGACCGGGTGCAGGAAGTCGATGATCAGGTTGCCCTCGTCGCCGGCATGCGTCTCGGCCATCGGCTGGGTCAGCGCCTCGCCGAAATTGAAGCCGCCGCAGCCGTCGCTGCCCTCGCACCGGAACCGGATCTCGAACCCGGCGCCGCCCAGCATGTCGAGATATCGCCTCATGATCGCGAGGGTCGAGAGTTTCTGCGGGAAGACGTAGGCGATGCGGGTGACGCGACCCTCCAGCTTGAGCGTGCCGGTGAAGTCGAAATTGCGGAACGGCCCGTTCGGCAGCGTCGCTTCCTCGTCGTCGGACTGGTCGTAGCTGACGATCCTGGCATCCAGGATGCGCGGAAGCAGCGAGGCGTCGTGCGACCCGGCAACGTCATGCGCCGGGACGTCCGCCGCGCGGGCGGCGCCGGCGAGCGCCAGCAGCATCACGCCGGCCATCCATACGCATCTTCCGGCTCGCGCCATTCACCCTTAATCCTCACGATCCCGGGAGCATTCTAGAGCAGCCTGCGCACGGCTGAAATCGTGCGAGCGCACGAGACTTCACCGGTCATGGAAAAACGCCGGTAATCCGGTCATGTCATGTCAGCGGCTCTGCCGACTGAACCGCGTCCCGGCATTGATCCCGCCAAAGGCGAGCCCTTAAAAACCTCTTGATAGATCGATTCTCAAGGCCAAGCCTTGAGCGGGTCCAGGGCGGCGCCCTGGCCTTCCTTAGATCAATCCCCGCCGCAAGCCAGGCTTGCCTGCGCTCCGATGCGCCGCGGCGAGCGGGCCGGTGCGGTCGCGCGTCCGTCCGTCACGGTGACGGTCGCGGTCAAGCCGGACGAAAGCACGACCGGACACGGCACGTCGTCGAGTTCGACCCTGACCGGGATGCGCTGCGCGAGCCGGACCCAGGTGAACACCGGGTTGACGTCCGGCAGCCCCTGCACGCCGGGCGCTGCATCCGCAACGTCGATGCCGCGGCCCAGACCGGAGACGCGTCCCGTGATGTCCGTGCCGGGATAGGCCATCAGGGCGATTTTGGCCACGGCGCCGACCCGGATGCGACGGAGCTGGGTTTCCTCGAAGTAGCCCTCGATCCAGAAGCTGTCCGCATCGACCAGCGTCATCGCCGTCTGCCCGGTCGTCGCGAAGCCGCCGCCCTGCAGCAGCAGGTTGGTCACCCAGCCATTGACGGGAGAGCGGACCGTCGTCCGTTCCAGGTTCAGGGAGGCCTGATCGATCTCGGCATGCGCCTGCAGCGAGGCGTCGTTGGCGGCCTGGGCGATGCCCGTGGCGTTGGTCTGTTGCTCGCGAGAGACCGCAAGATCGGGCAGCGCCTGGCGTCGTCTCGCCTCGGCATCAAGGTAGCTCGCCTGTGCGCGGGCTTGCGCCAGCCTGCCTTCCGCCTGCCTGACCGCGTTCTCGTAGGTCCGCGGGTCGATGCGGAACAGCACGTCGCCCTTGTGGACGAACTGGTTGTCCTTCACCGAAAGGTTCACCACGTCTCCCGAGACTTCCGGTGCGATCTGCACCGTGTAGACGCGCACGCGTCCGTCCCGGGTCCAGGGCGAATACTCGTAATAGCTCCAGGCCAGCCAGGTGAGGATCAGCGAAGCGGCCAGCACCGCCAGGGTGGCGACGATGTTGAACGCGGCCGGCGGCTGCCAACTGCCTCCGGCCATCTAGCGCGCAACCGAACGAAGCGACAGGATGAGCAGGTCGGTGACGCACACCAGCACGCTCAGGTCGAACAAGGCGCGGTTCCAGACGTAGCGGTTGAGGTCGAGACGGTCGAACACCCGACGCAGCAGCGCGGACACCACCATGGCAGCGAGCAGGCAGACCAGTCCGGGCGATACGAAGATGCCGAGGACATCCACCTCCCGCAACGCGATCATGCCGCGATCGCCGGGCGAAGGCCAGGGAAGCCGGATGGCACACCCGCGGGAAGCAACGCCGCCAGGGCCGTGAGCCGACGGCGCTGCAGGCCATCGTCGCACCCGGGCGTTCGCAGGCCGGCTAGCCTGTCGGCAAGGTCCGGTCCACCCTGCGTCAGCAGGCGACCGGCCTGTCGACCCAGCCGATCATCCTGCCTGCGCAAGACGAGAAGCAGCAGGCCCGCCAGCATGAGCGTATGCGCTTGCGCGACCGCGTCGTCGCCCTCGGGCGCAAGCAGGGCGGCCCGCTCGAACATCGGCGCACACCACCGGCCGGGATTCGGCAACAGGAAGGCCGGGCGCTTGCAGACGCCGCTTACGGCCCGGCCGATCCGCCGCCTGGTCCTGGCGCGCCTGGTCGCCCGGCCAGCCGGCGGCGGCAGCGCGGCAAAGGCGAGAACGGCCGCGGCAACGCCCAGCAGGTTCGCCAGCACACCGTTGAGGCTGGAGGCGAGGTCGTACTGCATGACGTTCGAAGGCTCCAGCGCGCTGAACACGACGATGCCGAACCCTCCGGCGCTCGCGACCCGCGCGTCGGCGCGCCCGACCGCGGCCAGCATGCTGATCGGCAGCACCACGGATGCAAGCAGGAGGAAATCACCCGTCGAGGTCAGCACGGTGTAGTGCGCAACGTTGGCGATGAGATCGGCAAGAGCGGCACCCTTGAGGAAGTCGAGCGCGTCGCGCGCCGGGGTTTCGCGCGTTGCCAGCAGCACCGAAACCAGCCCTGCCCAGGTGACGGCGACGCCCCCTGCCGACCAGTCGGAGACATACCAGAACGCGTTGAGCAGGCTGACAGCAAGGATCGTGCGGATGGCGTTGTTGCGCGCCATGCGCCAATCCCGGTCGAACGCGAACGGCCGCGATCGCACCCTCCCGGCGCCGGCACGCCTGCCTCGTCGCACCATCCGTGCAGTCGCGAAGGATCGGCGCAGACGCCAACCGACGCCCGGTCGATCCCACGCGAGCAGCAGGTCCGCGATGCCCTTGTCGGCCTGCGGCAACCGTGCCTCGAGCAGACCGGACGCGAGCACGCCGAGCAGCGCCGGTGCCGCGTCCCGGATGGGCCGGCCACCCGTCTTCAACGATGGATGTTCGACCAGCGCGTCCGCGACGGAGGTGTCGAGCGCCAGCACGGCGCGCACCGGTGCGGAACCCCAGTGATCGCGTTCGTGCCCGGCCTGCCACCATGCCGCGCAGGCCCGTGCGGCCGCATCCACCGTGTCTGCCAGCCGGATCCGCACGCTGCCGACGCTCGAGGCCACCAGGGCCGCCGAGGCATAGGCGCAAGCGATCCCGAGCAGCAGGGCGGAGCACCGGTCCACCGCGGTCGGGAACACGGATTGCGGCTGCGAGACGTTGCTGAGGGTGACGATCGGGACGGTGAACCCGATCAGGGCGAAGCCGTAGGTATCCTGCCGGCTGGCGGTGCTTGCCAGGAACGTCGCCGCGCCCAACCACAAGGCGAGCACCACGTCGAAGGCGAGAGTATCCTGCGCGAATGCCGCGGTGATCGCGATTGCCGCCGCCGTGCCGATGAGCGTGCCGACGGCGCGCCAGGCGGCTTTCTCGATCGAACTCGCCCTGGTGGAGAGCGACACCGACAGCACGGTCCACGCGGCCCATTCCGGCCGCTCCAGCTCGAATTTCATGGCGAGGTAGAGCGCGATGACCGCCGTCAGTCCGAGCCGGACCGCCTCGACGGCTTGTTCCGGCCACCAGGCGCGGCGGCCGCCGACCGAGGCCGCGGGCACGCGACCCGGCGCCGGGTTCGCCGGGATCTGCCCGGATGCAGGCGCGATCACGCGTCGCCTTAGCCCGCCGCGATGACCACCTTGCCGATATGGGACGCCGATTGCAGGTGGCGGTAGGCGGCCGGCGCATCCTCGAACCGGTAGACCTTGTCGATCACCGGCCGCAGACCTCCCAGCGCGATCGCCCGGTTCATCGCCTCGAACATCTCGCGCGAGCCGACGAAGATGCCGCGCAGGACGATGTTGCGACGCATGATCGGCGCCGGATCGATCGTGCCGCCGGTGAGCACGCCGATCAGACCCACCTGGCCGCCGACCCGCGCCGCGGCGATCGAGTTGCCCAGCGTCCCGCCGCCGCCGACCTCGACCACGATGTCCGCCCCGCGACCTGCCGTCAGCTCCAGCACGGCACGATGCCAGTCCGGCCGGTCACGGTAGTTGATCCCGTCCGACACGCCCAGCTCACGGATGCGCGCCAGCTTCCCGGCGCTGGAGGAGGTGGCGATCACCCGGGCGCCCGCCATGTGGGCGAACTGGGCGGCGAACACCGACACGCCGCCGGTGCCCAGCACCAGCACCGTCTCGCCCGCGCGCAGCGGCCGGCCTCCATACAGCGCGTTCCACGCCGTCAGCGCCGCGCAGGGCAAGGTCGCCGCTTCCTGGTAGGAAAGATGCGGGGGGACGTGGACGAGGTCTTCCTGGTCCACCAGCACGTACTCGGCGAGCACGCCGTCGACGCCGCCGCCCAGCGCGCGCTGCCGCGCCTCGGCGACGACCTCGCCGCCCGCCCATCCCTGCATGAAGGTCGGGCAGAGCCGGTCGCCAACCTTGGCACGGCGCAAGCCGGGGCCGGCGGCGACCACCTCGCCCGCGCCGTCCGACAGCGGGACCAGGTTCGGCGCCGTGCCGCCGGCGCCGTAGCGGCCGGTCGCCACCATCAGGTCCCGGTAGTTCAGCGACCAGGCATGCATCCGCACCAGCACCTGGCCGTGCTGCGGCTCGGGCGTGGCCGTGTCGGCCAGGGTCAGATCGTCGATGCTCTCGGCTTTGGGAAGGCGATAGAGGCGCATGCGAGGCTCCGTCGGACGATCATGCCGAGGTAGTCGCTGCCGCGGATCAGGACAAGCCGGTGGCCGCCCGACCGAAATCCCGGAACGCCGCCGCGAGGTGGTCGAACACGACGCGCACATGCGGCAGGTCAGGGGACACCGAGGCGCCGAATTCGAGATCGGCCGGCGCGGCCGGGCCCGATCAGGTCATGGCGGGCGAGGTCGTCCGGCGTCTCCGCGTCGCCGCGCTGCGCCAGGCAGTCCCTCCTGCAGCGCCAGCAAACCCCGAAGCAGCACCCGACGCGAACAGAGCCTTTTCGAAGCCGGGACCTTGGAAATCCGGTTTCATACCGCCTCTTCCCGCGTCAGCTCCGCCAGCTCGATCATCGCGGCCTTGTTGCTCAGCGCCGGCAGCGGCACGTCGGGCAGTGCCGGATGGCCGGGCCGCAGCTTGCCGGTCAGCAGGAAGGCGGCCGTCACCGCGAGCACGCCGAACAGCACCCCGCCCAGCGCCTGGCCGATCAGCACGCCCTGCGGGCCATGGCGCGCGCCGAGCAGCACGAACGGGATGGTGCCCAGCGAGGCACGGCCCCAGTTGAACAGGGTGGAGAGCAGCGGCGCGCCGAGATTGTTGAAAGCGGCGTTGGCGACGAACAGCGCGCCGATGAACAGGAAGCCGGCGACGGTCCAGGAGCAGAACAGGTGCACCAGCCGCGCCGCGTCGCCCCGTGCCGAGAACAGCGCCACCAGCGCGTCCTGCGACAGCGCCAGGATCGCCCACATCGCCAGCACGCAGGTCAGCACCAGCACCAGCGCGCAGAGCAGCGTGCGCCGCACCCGGCCGATCTCGCCGGCGCCGAGATTCTGCGCCATGATCGGCCCGACCGAACCGGTCAGGGCGAAGATGAAGGCGAACGCCACCGGCACGATCCGGTCGATCGTCGCCTGTCCGGACACCGCCTCCAGGCCGAACCGCGACAGCGTGTGGGTGGTGAAGGCGCCGCCGAGCGGTGTGGCGAGGTTGGTGAGCATCGCCGGCAACGCCACGTTCGCTACCGGACGCGCGTCCGCGAACAGCGTGCGCCATACCGGCCGCTTCAGGATCCGGTGCCGGTGCACCGCCAGCAGACCCAGTCCGGCCACCGTCGCGCGCGAGGTGACGGTGCTGATCGCAGCACCGACCAGGCCGAGATGCAGGACGAAGATCAGGATCGGGTCGAGGCAGGCCACCAGCCCCGCTGCCCACAGCGTCACCGTCATCGAGCGACGCGCATCGCCGACCGAGCGCAGCAGCGACGAGCAGCCCATGCCGACCGCGATCAGCGGCAGGAACGGCGAGACGATGGCGATGTTGCCGGCGGCATCCTGCAGCACGGCGCCGCTCGCCCCAAGCCCGCGCAGGATCGGGCCGAGCAGCAGCACCGTGCCGGACCCGAGCAGCAGCATCACTGCCGCCATGACCGTCAGCGCTGCCGAAGCGATGCGGCCGGCCTCCTCGCCCAGCCCGGCGCCGATCCGACGCGAGACCACCGCGCCGAGGCCGATCGACATGCCGAGCGAGACCGCCATCTGCAGGTAGGTGACGGCGCCGGTAAACGCGACGGCGGCGGTCAGCGTGCGGTCGCCGAGCAGCGAGATGTAGAGCAGGTTGAGCAGGTCGACCACGAACACCGCGATCAGCCCGAGCGTGCCGGTGCCGGCCATGATCACGGTATGGCGCAGGATCGAGCCCGTGCAGAAGCGGGCGGTCCTGGCCGCAGGCACGGGCGATGCTGTCGACACGCTGCCTATCTAGCCTTGCCGTGGGGGGCTGCGGCAGGGCCGCCACGGAATATTTGGCCTCATGCCAGTCGGCCCTTCGCTTGACCCATCGAGGCCAGGGCTCTGCCCTGGACCCGCTCAAGGCTCGCCTTGAGAATCCATTCATAAGAGGTTTCCAGAGGCGAGCCTTTGACGGAACCCCAACTCCACCTCTCGGTATCACCGATAGCCGCAGGCATGCAGTGTCGCGTGCATATGCGCCGGCGGCGGCGCGATTGCGGCCAGCGGGGGTGACAGCGGCAGCGCGATCGCGCGCGCCAGCAGCTGCAGACCTGCCGCCCCCGTGCCGAGGGTCGCGTCGCCGTAGATCGCATCGCCGAGGATCGGGCAGCCGAGGCTCGCGCAATGCACCCGCGCCTGGTGCGTGCGCCCGCTTCGCAGACGCAGCTCGAGCCAGGTCAGGCCGCCGCCCTGGCCGCGCACGATATAGTCGGTCCGCGCCGCCTGGCCGGACGCGTCGACCACCATGCGCCAGCCTGCGCGATCGCCCTGCTTGCGCAGCGCCGCGGTGACCGAGCCGGAGGCTGCCGGCGGCGTGCCCTTCGCGATCGCCCAGTAGGTCTTGCCGGCGCGGCCTTCGGCGAAGCAGGCCTGCGCCTCCAGCAGGGCGGCGCGTCGCAGGGCCACGACGAGACAGCCGGCAGTGTCGGCGTCGAGCCGGTGCGCGAGCCAGGGTCCCTGGCGGCGTCGCGACAGGCGGGGGAACCAGTCTTCCACCGAGGCGCCGCCGGCGGGGCCGGCATGCACCTTCAGGCCGGCCGGCTTGTCGAGCACGACGAAGCGATCGTCCGCGAACAGCACCGGCGGCAGCTTCGTCAGGGAGCGCGGCTCCGGGCCGGGTCGGGCAGCAGCAGGGCGAGCACGCCGATCGCCGGCAGCCAGGCGCACAGCCGATACACCGCGACGATGCCGACATGATCCGCCATCACCCCGAGCACCGCCGCACCGAGGCCGCCCATGCCGAAGGCGAGGCCGAAGAACAGGCCGGAGACCATGCCGACGCGTCCGGGCAGCAGCTCGGTGGCATAGACCAGGATTGCCGAGAAGGCGGAGGCCAGCACCAGCCCGATCACCACGCTCAGCGCCACGGTGGCGCCGAGGCCGACATGCGGCAGCAGCAGCGTGAACGGCAGCACGCCGAGGATCGAGCCCCAGATCACGGTCTTGCGGCCGATGCGGTCGCCGACCGGGCCGCCGACGCCGGTGCCCGCGGCCCCGGCGCCGCGGGAGACGCACCCCGCGAGCTGCGCCGGCCGCGCCGCCAGGCCGAAGCGGTGCATCAGGTAGAAGATGTAGTAGCTCGACAGGCTGGCCAGGTAGAAATATTTCGAGAACAGCAGCGCGATCAGCACGGCGATGGCGGCGGCGACCCGCCGGCGGCTGAGCCCGTGCCGCCGTATCGCGGCCCGTCCGGCGGCGCCGCTGCGGGTCTGCTGCGCATACCAGCGCCCGACCGCGCCCAGCAGCACCATGCCGGCCAGGGCGGCGAGGCAGACCCAGCCCAGGCTGCCGCGACCATGCGGCAGCACCACGAAGGCGGCCAGCAGCGGCCCGAGCGCGGAGCCGAAATTGCCGCCGACCTGGAACACCGACTGCGCCAGGCCGTGCCGCCCGCCCGAGGCGAGGCGGGCGATGCGCGAGGATTCCGGGTGGAAGATCGACGAGCCGATGCCGAGCAGGCCGGCGCCGCCGAGCAGCTCGGCGTAGGAATGCGCCATCGCCAGCACCAGCAATCCGGCCAGCGACATCCCCATCCCCGCCGACAGCGACCAGGGCAGCGGCCGGCGGTCGGTGAACTGCCCGACCAGCGGCTGCAGCAGCGAGGCGGTAATCTGGTAGGCCAAGGTGAGCAGGCCGATCTGGCCGAAAGAGAGATGGAAGCCGCCCTTGAGCAGCGGATAGATCGCCGGCAGCAGCGATTGCAGCGCGTCGTTGAGCATGTGGCACAGGCTGATCGTGCCGAGCACGGTGCCGGCGACCGGCATCGCCCGCTTCGCTCGAATCCGTTCGCCTGCGACGCTCTGGCCCAATGCACCCCTCCTTGCCGATCGCGGGGTCCAGGCTCTACGCCGGGCACCGCACGGGTTCAAACGTTACCGTGGAGACGCTGCCATGCCCGATAGCCCGACTCCCGACCTCGTCCTGGGCCTGCACGGGAACGCCCGCCGCGGCGCGATGTTCGCCATCGCGCTCTCGGTGCTGCTCAGCACCCTGGACTACGCGGTCGCCAACGTCGCCCTGCCGACGATCGCGCAGGACATCCATGCCCCCGCCGCGGACTCGATCTGGGTGGTCAACGCCTACCAGCTGGCCAGCCTGATCGGGCTGCTGCCGCTGGCCGCACTCGGCGAGATCGCCGGCCAGGACCGGCTGTGCCGGGTCGGGCTGGCGGTGTTCATCGTCGCCTCGCTCTGCTGCGCCGCCTCGCAGTCGCTGCTCGAGCTGGCGCTGTCGCGGGTGCTGCAGGGACTGGGCGGCGCCTGCATCATGAGCGTCAACGCGGCCCTGGTGCGCTTCATCTATCCCGGCCGGCTGCTCGGCCGCGGCATGTCGATCAACGGGCTGGTGGTCGCACTCGGCGTGGCGCTGGGGCCGACCATCGCCGCCGGCGTGCTGTCGGTGGCGAGCTGGCGCTGGATCTTCCTGATCAACCTGCCGCTCGGCCTTGCCGCCCTGCTCGCCAGCACCAGCCTGCCGAGGACGCCGCGCGCCGCTGCCGGCGGACGCTTCGATGCGACGAGTGCCGCCCTCACCGCCCTGTCGTTCGGGCCGCTGGTGGTCGGGCTCGACCGGCTCGCGCATCGCGGCAGCGTCGGGCTGTCGCTGCTGCTGGTCGCACTCGGCGCCGCCTGCCTGGCCTGGCTGGTGCGCCGGCAGCTCGATACCGCGGCACCGCTGCTGCCGGTCGACCTGCTGCGTCTGGGCGGCTTTCGCACCGCCTTCCTGGTCGGCTTCCTGGCCTTCGTGGCCTCGAACTGCTTCATCATCGCGATGCCGTTCTTCTTCGAGCTGCAGCTGCACCGCTCGGCGGTGCAGACCGGGCTGCTGATCACGCCCTGGCCGATCGCGATCGTGCTGGTCTCGCCGCTGGTGGCGCTGATCGCCGACCGCTATCCCGCCGGCCTGCTCTCCAGCATCGGCCTCGCCGTCACCGGCGCCGGCTTCGCCCTGCTCTGGCAGATGCCGGCGCAGCCGACGGATCTCGGCATCGTCTGGCGCATCGCCCTGGCCGGCGCCGGCTTCGGCCTGTTCCAGCCGCCCAACAACCGCGCCATCCTGACCAGCGCGCCGCTGTCGCGCTCGGGCGGCGCGAGCGGCATGGTCTCGATGGCGCGGCTCGGCGGGCAGACCTTCGGCGCCATGCTGGTCGCCCTGCTGTTCGAGCTGCTGCCGATCGATCCGGCGCGCCACTGCCTGGGCTGCGGGGCATCGGTGGCGTTCGTCGCCGTCCTGATCAGCGCGGCTCGGCTCGTGCCACGGGGCTGAAGGGGGGGGGGGGGGGGGGGGGGGGGGGGGGGGGGGGGGGGGGGGGGGGGGG
>CAXUCM010000010.1:0-10698 GCA_964249315.1 uncultured Acetobacteraceae bacterium
TCTCAAGGCTGAGCCTTGAGCGATCGAGCCGCGAAGCGGATCGATGGGCAGCGCCTCGGCCTTTCTAGACTAGCTTGACCAATTGCTTGCCGAAATTGCGCCCCTTCAGCAGGCCGATGAAGGCGTCCGGCGCCGCCGCCAGCCCCTCGGCGATCGATTCGCGATACTGCAGCGTGCCGTCCGCGACGAGGGAGCCGAGTTCGGCGAGTGCCGCGGGCCAGTCCTGCATCCGGTCGTTGACGATGAAGCCTTCGATCCTCAGCCGGGCGGTAAGGATCAAGCGGGGATGGCGCATCACCAGCGCCTCGCCGTCATAGCCGGCGATGGCGCCGCAGACCGCGATGCGCCCGAACGGGTTCATCGCCAGCATCACGGAGTCCAGCACGGCGCCGCCGACATTGTCGAAGTAGCCGTCGACGCCGTCCGGCGCCGCCTTTCGCAGGGCGGCGTCGAGGTCGCCGGCCTTGTAGTCGATGCAGGCGTTGAAGCCGAGCGTGCCGGTCACGTAGCCGCATTTCTCGACGCCGCCGGCGATGCCGACGACACGGCAGCCCTTGATCCTGGCGAGCTGCCCGACCACGCTGCCGACCGCGCCGCTCGCCGCACTGACCACGACCGTCTCGCCCGGCTTCGGGGCGCAGATGCGGTTCAGTCCCTGCCAGGCGGTCACCCCCGGCATGCCGACCGGCCCCAGATAGGCCGAGAGCGGGATGTGCGTGTCGTCGACCCGCTGCATCCCGGCGCCGTCGTTGGTGCCGTATTCCTGCCAGCCCGACATCGTGACGACCTTCTCGCCGACGTGCCAGGCCGGATTGCGCGACGTCACCACCGTGCCGACGGTGCCGCCGATCATCACCTCGTCGAGCGCCTGCGGCGCGGCGTAGGATTTGGCATCGTTCATGCGGCCGCGCATATACGGGTCGAGCGAGAGGTAGTGGTTGCGCACCCGTACTTCGCCGTCGGTGAGCGGCGCCAGCGGCACCTCCACCAGCCGGAAGTTGTCCGGGTTCACCGCACCCTCGGGACGGCTGGCAAGCAGGATCTGACGGTTCATCTCGGTCATCGGTCGTCGCCCCAGGCGAAGTCCGTCATCTGCTCCTGGCCGCGCGCGCCGCGCAAGACCGGCCGGCGGGAGGGCGGCCGCCGGACGCCGGGCGAGATCGTTCTTGACGCAGCAGTTCGGGGGATCATACCTACCGCCGCGACCGAGCGCGTGTTCCGGCCTGCGAACCGGAGCCGCTGCGATAGGAGATGGTCGGACTTGCCTAGCCCCACGCTCACGCACCTCCAGCGGCTGGAGGCGGACTCGATCCACATCATGCGCGAGGTGGTCGCCGAGACCGAGCGGCCGGTGATGCTGTACTCGGTCGGGAAGGACTCCGCGGTGATGCTGCATCTCGCGCGCAAGGCGTTCTACCCGTCGCCGCCGCCGTTCCCGCTGCTGCATGTCGACACGACCTGGAAATTCCGCGCGATGTACGAGCTGCGCGACCGCATGGCCGCGCAGAGCGGCATGCAGCTGCTGGTCCACCACAATCCCGATGCGGTGCGGCTCGGCATCAACCCGTTCGACCATGGCCCGACGACGCATACCGACCTGTGGAAGACCGAGGGCCTTAAGCAGGCGATCGACCGGCATGGTTTCGATGCCGCGTTCGGCGGCGCCCGTCGCGACGAGGAGAAGAGCCGTGCCAAGGAGCGGATCTTCTCGTTTCGTACCGTGAACCATCGCTGGGATCCGAAGAACCAGCGGCCCGAGCTCTGGCGGCTGTACAACAGCCGCAAGAGCAGGGGCGAGAGCATCCGGGTGTTCCCGATCTCGAACTGGACCGAGCTCGATGTCTGGCAATACATCCAGCTCGAGAAGATCGAGATCGTGCCGCTCTACCTGGCGGCGATCCGTCCGACGGTGACGCGCGACGGGACGATCCTGATGGTCGATGACGAGCGTTTCCGGCTGCGTCCGGGCGAGGCGATCGAGCCGCAGAGCATCCGCTTCCGCACGCTTGGCTGCTACCCGCTGACCGGCGCGGTGCGGAGCGCGGCCACGACGCTGACCGGGGTGATCCAGGAGATGCTGCTGAGCACGAGCTCCGAGCGGCAGGGTCGCGCCATCGACCACGACCAGGCCGCCTCGATGGAGAAGAAGAAGCAGGAGGGCTATTTCTGATGGATGCCGGGCATGCCTACAAGGTGTCCGAACTCGCCGCCGAGGACATCGATGCCTACCTGCTTCGGCACCAGCAGAAATCGCTGCTGCGCTTCATCACCTGCGGCTCCGTCGATGACGGCAAGTCGACGCTGATCGGGCGACTGCTCTACGACAGCCGGATGATCTTCGAGGACCAGCTTGCGGCCCTCGAATCCGATAGCCGGCGCATCGGCACGCAGGGCCAGTCGATCGATTTCGCCTTGCTGGTGGACGGCCTTGCCGCCGAGCGCGAGCAGGGCATCACCATCGACGTCGCCTACCGGTTCTTCTCGACCGACCGGCGCAAGTTCATCGTCGCCGACACGCCGGGGCACGAGCAATACACCCGCAACATGGTCACCGGCGCCTCGACCGCGGATTTCGCGGTGATCCTCATCGACGCGCGCAAGGGCGTGCTGACCCAGACCAGGCGGCACAGCTATCTCGCCCATCTGATCGGCATCCGCAAACTGGTGCTCGCGGTCAACAAGATGGACCTGATCGAGTACGACCAGGCGCGCTACGAGGCGATCGTTGCCGATTACGACAATTTCGCCCGATCGATCGGTATTGCGGACTTCACGCCGATGCCGATCTCCGGCTTCGTCGGCGACAACGTCACGCAGCCCTCGTCGCGCATGCCGTGGTATCCAGGCCCGACGCTGATGCAGCACCTCGAGACCGTGCCGCTCGATGTCGACGCGGATCAGGCCAGGCCGTTCCGCATGCCGGTGCAGTGGGTCAACCGGCCGGACCTGGATTTCCGCGGCTTCTCCGGCATGATCGCGAGCGGCGCGGTGGCGACCGGCGACCTGCTGCGCGTGCTGCCCTCCGGCAGGCGTTCGACGGTGTCGCGCATCGTCAGCTTCGACGGCGACCTCGACCGCGCCGTCGCCGGCCAGTCGGTGACGATCTGCCTGTCCGAGGCGATCGATTGTTCGCGCGGCGACGTGCTGTGCATGGCCGACGCGCCGGCGCAGACCGCCGACCAGTTCGAGGCGACCATCGTCTGGATGGCGGACGAGCCGATGCTGCCGGGCCGGCCGTACTGGCTCAAGCTCGCCACGCAGACGGCGAGCGCCAGCGTGCAGGCGCCGAAATACCAGATCAACGTCAACACGCTGGAACATCTCGCCGCGAAGACGCTGGAGCTGAACGCGATCGGCGTCGCCAACCTCTCCACCGACCGGCCGATCGTGTTCGAGCCCTACGCCGACAACCGCGATCTCGGCGGCTTCATCCTGATCGACAAGCTGAGTCACGCTACCGTCGCTGCCGGCACGCTGCATTTCTCGCTGCGTCGCAGCCAGAACGTGCACTGGCAGGCGATCGATATCGGCCGCGAGGCACATGCGAGCCTGAAGAACCAGCGGCCGGCGGTGCTGTGGTTCACCGGCCTGTCCGGCGCCGGCAAGTCGAGCATCGCCAACCTGGTCGAACGTAAGCTGCATCGGATGAACCGCCACACCTTCCTGCTCGACGGCGACAATGTCCGGCACGGGCTGAACAAGGATCTGGGCTTCACCGACGCCGACCGGATCGAGAACATCCGTCGCGTCGGCGAGGTCGCCAAGCTGATGACCGACGCCGGCCTGATCGTCATCACCGCCTTCATCTCGCCCTTCCGGGCGGAGCGGCAGCTGGTGCGCGAGATGATGGCACCGGGCGAGTTCATCGAGATCCATGTCGACACGCCGCTCGCCGAGGCGGAGCGGCGCGACGTCAAGGGCCTCTACAGGAAGGCGCGCGCCGGCGAGCTGCAGAACTTCACCGGCATCGACAGCCCCTACGAGCCGCCGCCGTCGCCGGAGATCCGCATCGACACGACCCGCCTGACCGCCGAACAGGCGGCCCGGATCATCGTCGAGCAGGTGCTCGGCATCGAGTAGTCCGATGCGATCCAGGAAGGCCAGGGCTCTGCCCTGGACCCGCTCAAGGCTTGGCCTTGAGAACCGGCGTCGGCGCCGGTGGCCAGATGCTGGATGCGGAGAACTTCAACTTCTCGCAACCGGGCGCTCAGTTCCCGCGTCGCGGCGGCAGCCAGACGGTCGGTGCTTTCGCATACCAGGCCATCGCGGGCTTCAGCGTCCCGCTTCCTTGGCTGAGAGGCCTGGACGTCACCACCGAACACCGCTTCGTCGGCCTGGTCGATCCGCTGGAGGCGGTGAGCGAGGAAAGGCAGTCACCCGTTCCCGGTGTGCGTCCAGCCGTCGGCAATGCCAAGTTCGGGAACGTCCTGCGATAGCGCCCCGCCATGAAAATGGATTCTCAAGGCTTCGCCTTGAGCGGGTCCAGGGCAGCGCCCTGGCTTTTCAATCCCGTCAGCTCATCTGCACGATCCGGATTTCCTCGAGAAGTTGCTTGAACTGGTCGGTGATGCTGGCCGCCGGTGCCGCGGCAATGCGGGTGGTGGCGATGCTCCAGAGGCTCGTGGACAGGATGCCGCCGGTCGTGCGGTAGTCGAGGTCGGCCGAGTCGCGCAGCGGCATCAGGTAGCGATCGTCGACGACGCCGTTGCCGGTGAGCAGGCATTCAAAGTCGCGCACGAAGTGGCAGCCGAGCGGCGCGACCGCGCGTTCGAGCTTCTGGTTGAAGCAGTGATGCATGGCCGTGCGCTCGGGCAGCGTGTCCATGCCGATGCCGGCGAGGCGGTCCGGCAGCTCGCTGCCGAACTCATCGACCAGCAATCGTGCCGGCACCTCCGGCGCGGCCTGCCAGACCGGCGGGAACAGGCCCGCGATCCAGTGCGTCCCCCCACGCGCCTCTGCCGGAATCGTCTTGTCGAGGAATTCGGCATAGGCGGCGATCGCCGCATCCGCGAAGCGGTCGAAGGCGTCGCGGTCGTTCGCCGCGGTCCCCGTGCGCAGCCGATGCGCGAGCCAGCCGGCCTGCATGTCGATCTGGCCGAACTTCCAGATCGTGCGGATCGCCGGCTGCGTCGCCAGCAGGCGCTGCGGCGGGGTGCGGCGCAGCTCGTCGAGACCGCCCTCGAACCAGGTCAGCGCGAGCGGTATGATCCAGGCGTCGCCGACGCTGATGCCGCGCCGGTAGAGGTTGGCCGAGCTGTCGCCGAGGATCAGCACGGGAATGCCGCCGATCAGGCGCAGCCGTTCGATCGCGGTCGCGTGTGCGGCCAGATCCGCGATGCTGCGGATGTGTGTCCCGGCCCAGGCTGCCACCAGGGCGGTGAGGATGTTGCGCAGGTAGAACCGGTTGCGCACCGGCAGTTGCTCGAAGCGGCTGAGCGCGCCGATGTCGAGCGCCGTACGGAAGATGCGCCCCTCCGCGTAGCCGTGACGCAGGAAGTGCAGCGCCCCGGCCGCGTCATCGTCGAGCGAGGCCTCCAGGTCGGCGAAGCAGCCGCGATAGACGTCCCCGGAGAAGCCGATCTTGCGAAGCGCCGCCAGCATCTCCGGCAACGGCACCGGATCGAGCCAGCCGGCAACGATCTCCTCGTCGAGGTTCTGATTCACGACACCAGCTCGAGCCGCTGCTCTGCACGCGGATCGGTCTCGCGCAGGATGCCGCGCAGGGTCTCGAGGTAGCGGCTCCGGTCATTCTCGTCGGTCAGGCGCTGGATCGCACCGCGGCGGACGGTGTTCCAGCATTTGGCGTCCTTGTAGAGGGCGACGACGGCGTCCGCGAAGCCGGCCGCATCGTCGGTGCCGCCGGCGATGATCTCGACGCCGGTTTTCCAGCCGACCTGCCGGCAGATCAGGTCGGAGGCGACCACCGGCACCCCGTAGCTTGCCGCCTCGTGCACCTTGAACGGGATGCCGCCGGCGAAGCGGGTGGGTGCGACGAAGACGCGGTGGCGGTCGTAGAGCGCGGCGAGATCGTCGACGGCGCCGATCAGGTCGACGCGCGGGTGGCGGCCGAGTGCGGACAGGTCGACATCGCGACGCACGAAGCCGGCGACGGTGAAGCGCACCTCCGGCGGCAGCCTGCCGTCGAGCAGCGGCAGCACCTGGCCGATGAACCATTCCAGGCTGTCATGGTTGGGCGAGCCCGGATCGTGGATCGCGCCGAGGAACAGCAGGTCGCGCCGCTGCCCCCAGCTCGATGGCGTCGGCTGCACCTCCTTGACGTGGCCGAGCACGGAGACGTTGCTGTGCCCGGCCGCGCGCACCAGGGCGGCGTCGGCCTCGCTCACCGCGATGATCTTCTGGCAGAAATAGGCGCAGGCCAGCTCCTTGCGGAGTGCCGTCTCCAGGCTCTCCTTCTGCGGCCGGCCGAGCACGCGGTCCTGTTCGTTGGTGCGCGGGGCCGCGATCGCCTCGGTATCCAGCACGAAGCCGTGCGCCGGCAGCGCCGACGAGCTGTCGCCCAGGATCGGCAGCAATCGCTCGAGATTGTGCGTCCGTCCGACCCAGACGATGTCGTAATAGCCCGATCGCTCCTCGATGAAGGCGGCGAGCGTCTCCATGCCGCGCTCGTAAAGCACCTCGGCGGTATCGGGCATGTCGTGATAGATCGCGATCGGGCTGGCCGTGGCCTTGTAGATCGGAAACACGCTGACGAGGTGGCCGAGTGCGGCCATGCTGTGGATGATGTCGTTCGAGCGGACGTAACCGGCGCCCAGGTTGCGCAGCGGAATGCGATCCTCGATGAACAGGATCCGTAGCGCTGCCGCCGGAGCGCTCGCGATCGGACGCGGCGAGCGCGCATGCACCGCGTTTCGCGCCCGCGGCGGATGCTGGTAGCGCAGGAAGTCGAGATGCTTGCCGACGAAGATCTTGTGGTTGCGCATCATCAGCCGGGTCGAGCTGGTGGCATCGGCGGAGCCGTACTCGAAATGCTGCACCACGATGGCGGGGTCGTAGATCACCCGGTAGCCGCGCTTGCGCAGCCGAACGCACAGGTCGGCCTCCTCGTAATAGGCCGGCCGGTAGTCGTCGTCGAAGCCGCCAAGGGCACGCACGAGCTCGGTGCGCAGCATCAGGAAGGCGCCGGAGCAGTAATCCACCTCGCGCACGAAATTGGCTTCGGGCGTGTTCGGGTCGGCGTCGCGCAGGTAGCCGAAGGTGGTGCCGTCGCGCCAGATGATCGAGCCGGCCTCCTGCAGCGCGCCGTTGGTGCGGATCAGCTTGGCGCCGACGGCGCCGATCTCGGGGCTGCTGAACAGCCGTGCGCGCGCCGACCGGATCGCGTCCAGTCCGAGCAGCAGGTCGTTGTTCAGGTAGAGCAGGGCGTCGGCACTGACCTGCGGCAGCGCGGTGTTGCAGGCTTGCACGAAGCCGGCATTGTAGGCGAAGCGGATCAGCTTGGCGCCGGTGACGAAACGCTCGATGTGCCGGGTATCGTCGGTGGAGCCGGAATCGACCAGGATCAGCTCGATCGCGCCGGCGAAGTTGGCGCGCAGCGACGCGAGCGCCATCATCGTCAGCGCGAACTGGTTGTGCAGCACGATGATGACGCTGAGCATCGGGGCCGCATCGGCGAGGCTGAAATCGAGCGTGCGTCGTGCCAGTTGCGGCAGCATGCTCTCCGCGGCGCGGGCGAAGAGCTGCTTGGACTGGTTTTCTGCAACCGGTTCGGGCGTCCGCCCGAGCGTGCCGGCGGTCAGTCGGGACAGCCAGTGCGCGAACGGGTCGCGGAAGGCGCCACCCTCGAGATCGGCCTGCACGCGGCCGCTGAGGAAATAATGCAGCAGGTCGATGTCGGGGTGCGGCTTGCGCCGCTCGGCGGCGCCGTGCTTGACGAAATGGTCGTAGCAGTTGCGGAAGCGCCTGGCTTTGACCACCTCGAGGACGTCCGGGTAGGTCGCCCCGTAATAGGCCTCGGAGAACCATTCCAGCGCCTCGTAGCGCTCCGGCGTCGGGTTGCAGAGGAAATGATGCAGCGCGCAACTCCACTGCCCGGCCTCGATCTCGGCGATGATCTCGGGATAGCGTTTGCAGTACCAGATCGGATCGAAATACCAGGATAGTCGCGCCAGGCTGCCGGCGATGCAGTCGGCGGTGAGGAACTGCGCGAACGAGCCGCCCGCGGACGCGTCGGAGCGATCGGCGTCGGGCTTGTTGTTGCGGTAGAGCATCGCGTCGAAGAACCAGTGTCCGCTGCGATACTCGCGGTCGCCCAGCGTCAGGTAGTGGTCGTAGCCGTTGCGCAGCCCGTGCTGGTCGAGCACGCCCTGGGTGATCTCGGGATAGGAGCTCAGATAGAACTGCTCGGAGAACAGCCAGTGCGGCGCGCGCTGCCGGTAGCCGTCATGGCAGTAATGCGCGAAGCCCGAGACGAACCCGCCGACTCCGACGAACGCGGCCACGTCCTGGTTGGTGCGCAGGTACCACTGCTCGTCGAAGAACATGTTCGGCGAGTGGCCGAACCTGGCACCGTGCTCGAGATAGAAGCGTTCCGGATCGGTGATGCCGAGGGATTGCATCTGCGCCGAGGCACTCGCGTAGCGACGCAGGTACCAGTCGGGATCGAATACCGACCAGGCCGGCTGCCTGGCCGGCGCGGCAAGATCGGTCTTGGCATCCAACGGATTGACTGACCCCATGCAAGAAACCACCCGATCCGATACCTGTAACTCGCACCATATACCGGCAACGTCAGAAATCTAGCCTGTGGCTGCATCGAAAAGATCGAAGTCGGCGTCGTGACGCGCCGACTGAATTCCACCCGTCTCGGTTTCAGAGACGTCGTCTCAAACATCGTTACTTTCCCTTTCTGCTGGCACCACGATACGATCCATGGGAGCTTGCCAGAGGGAGCGTAGACCAGGTTGCGACGACGCGCGCAGGATGCCGTGGAGAGCCATCGCGCCGATGAACATGCGGTCGCCCGGGCAGCCGTGCGCGTGCTGATCTGCGGCGACGCGCCGCTCGAATCCGAAGCGAACGCCTCCATACGCGGCGCAATCCATGATGGCTGGGTGCAGCTCCTGTCCGCCGAACAGGTCTTCACCGCCAGCCTCGACAGCGCCGCGGCCGCGATCGCAGCGCTCCGCCCGGGCCTCGTGCTGTGCGTCGGCTCCTACCTGCCGGAGACCGCCTATTTCGGCGAACTCGCCCGCGCCGCCCGTGCAACCGGTGCGGTCACCGTCTTCTGGGCCACCGAGGATCCCTACGAGAAGGACGCCAGCTACCGGATCGAGCCGCATTTCGATGCGATCTTCACCTGCGATCGCGCGAGCCTGCGCTTCTACGATCGTGCCCGTGTGTTCCACCTGCCGCTCGCCGGCTGTCCGCAGCGCCACTACGTGAGGCTGGCCGAACCCGACCAGGCGCCGGTGCCGCCGATCGACGTGCTGTTCTGCGGCGTCGCCTTCGCCAACCGGCGCGAGATCGTCGGCCGGCTGATGCCCATGCTGGCCGGCCTGCGCGTCGCCGTGATCGGCCCCGGCTGGGGCGGTCTCGGCGCCGGCTTCTCCGAGCAGCGCATCGACAAGGCACGCCTGGTCGCGCTCTACGGACAGGCCAAGATCGTGCTCAATCTCGGCCGCAGCCTCAGCTTCGAGAACGCGCGCCACCAGATCGCCGCCTCGACGCCGGGACCGCGCACCTTCGAGGCGGCGATGGCCGGCGGCCTGCAGTTCTTCCACGAGGACACGCTGGAGATCCGCGACTATTTCGAGGATGACGAGGTGCCGGGCTTCTCCGGCGCGCTGGATTTCCGCCGCCTTCTGCACCAGTTCCTGGCAGCTCCGGAGCTGCGTCGCGCCACCGCCCGGCGCGCTCAGCAGCGCGCGCTGGAGGCGCACAGCTACGCCAGCCGGGCCGGCGCGATGCTGCGCTGCCTGGCCGACGAGGGCATGCTGTGATCCTGCTCTACAACACCAACGAGACGCAGAACCCGAACGCCTACCTGACGCTGGCGATCGAGGACGCGCTGCGCGGGCTGGTCGGTGCGGCGTCGGTGCTGCGCGTCGATGCGCGCACCCTCGCACCCGCGGCGGCGAGCGGGGTGCACGCGCTGCTGCTCTGCATCGACGGCCAGCGCCTGGATGCCGGCCTGATCGCGCGGGTCCGGCCGGCCTGCCGCAAGGTCGTGCTCTGGGCGTTCGAGGACCCGTTCATGCTGGACTACAACCTCGCCCATCTGGAGCTGTTCGACCTCGTCTTCACCAACGATCCGTCCTGCGTCGGCGCCTATCGCGGACGCGGCCGCTTCCTGCCGCTGGCGGGAAGCCGGATGCTGGATTATCGCGACGTCCTCGACGACGGCAGGCTGCGCACCGACATCTTCTTCGCCGGGACGATGTGGCCGAACCGCATCCCGGTGCTGCGCCGGGTGATCGCCGCCTTCCCGACCGCCTCGATGAAGCTGGTCTGCACGACCAACGAGTACCTGCCGCCGCTGCCGCCGCAGATCGCCGAACGCGCCATCACCCGCCCGATCAGCCACGCCGCCTTCGCCGACTTCGCGAACGCCAGCCGCGTCACCCTGACGCTGTTCCGCGACTATGCCAGCCACGGCTCGGCGGGGCTCGCCACCGCGCCCGGGCCGCGCCTGTTCGAGCTCGCCCTCGCCGGCACCGCGCCGGTGGTGCAGCGCGCCGC
>CAXUCM010000010.1:10708-23257 GCA_964249315.1 uncultured Acetobacteraceae bacterium
AACGCATGCCGCTCGAGCATTTCGAAGGTCTCGACGGGATCTGCCTGGAGAGCCGTGCGACCCTGGTCGAGCGCATCGCCGAGATCCTGGCCGATCCCGCCCTGCGCGACGGTCTGGCGCGGCGCGGCCAGGACGCCGTGCTGGCCGCGCACGGCTACGAGCAGCGTCTCGGCCGGCTGCTCGAACAATGCGGCATCGCCGCCGATGCGCCTGCTCCCGCTCCGCCGCCGGCCCCGGCACGGCGCGGCCGGCTGCGCGTGCTGATGTGCACGCACTCGACCCTGCAGAACCAGGTCTGGGGCGGCGTCGAGGTGTATCAGCAGATGCTGTGCACCCTGCTGCAGGGCGAGATCGAGGCGTTCACCTGGATCCGACGCGACGGCGCCTGCCGGCTGCTCGATGCGCAGGGCCGCACGCTGGAGCGTTTCGACGCCGAGGATATCGGCTGGCTCGACGTGCTGTGCGACGCCTTCGAGGAGCGGCATTTCTCCGACATCCTCGCCGGCTACGACATCGACGTGGTGCACTTCCAGCATCTCGGCCATCACGCCGCCTCGCTGCCGCTGGTCGCCAAGGCCAGCGGCTGCGGCACCGTGCTGTCCGTGCACGATTTCTTCCTGGTCTGCGCCCGCTACAACCTGCTCGATCACGAGCAGAAATTCTGCGATATCGGCAGCCGTCCGATCAGCGCCTGCACGATCTGCCTGGGGGCTGCCGAAGGCCTGCCGGCCGGCGCGCAGCAGCAGCGCCGCGGCTTCATCGAGCAGGTGCTGGGCGCGGTCGACCTGCTGCTGTTCGGCTCGCGCCAGTCCGAGGCGCTGGTGCTGCAGATCTACCCGCAGGTGGCCCGGATGCGCCGGCTGGTGACGGGCATTCCGTCTCCCGCCGCCTCCCTTCCGCCCGTCCGCCGCGACGCCTCGGCGGAGCCCGCCTCCGGCGTGCTGGACGTCATGGTGATCGGCAACTTCCTGCGCATCAAGGGCGCGGACACGGTGCTCCAGGTGATCGCCTCGGCGCGGCCGGACCTGTTTCGCTTCCATATCGTCGGCACGGCCGAGCCGCAGTATCTGGAAACGCTGCGATCGATGGGCGAGCGCGTGGTCTATCACGGCCGCTACGCCCCGGGCGAGCTGTCGCTGTCGCACGGCGAGGTGGCGCTGCATCTGTCGATCTGGCCGGAGACCTGGTGCATCTCGCTCTCGGAGTCCTGGGCCGCCGGGCTGATCCCGATCGTCACCGATATCGGCGCGCTCGGCGAACGCGTCAGCCACGGCATCGACGGCTACAAGGTCCGCGTCGGAGATGCCGGCGCCGTGCTCGACCTGCTGGAGATCCTGCGCGCGAACCCGGCACTGCGCCGGCAGATCCGCGCTCGCATCGGCCCGTCGCTCTGGCCGGAAGCCGCGGACTATGCCGCGGGCCTGCTGGTGGCCTATCGCGAGCTGGCGCCGCGGGCGCCGCTCGGTCGCGATGCGCTCGGGCTCGAGGTCGGCCGGCTGCACCTGCTGGCCCGCCGCAGCTGGAAGGAGCTCGCATCTCCCCGGCACATCCTCGATGCGACGGCCGGCAGCACGCTGCGGCTCGATCTGCCGCCGAGCATCGTCGAGTGGGTCTCGATCCAGCAATGCAGCGCCTACGTCGATCAGGTCTGCGGCGAGGAACTCGATCCGCACGGCTCGGCGCAGCCCGGCGAGCGGCACGTGCTGGCGGATTTCAGCCCGTGCGACCGCTTCCGCGTGCAGGGCTGGATCTTCCAGCCCGGCGCCAGCCAGGCCGGTCAGGTGTTCGTCTGCCTGGTGCATGGCGACGGCCGCCACGTGGTGTTCCTCGAGGCCGAGCGGGTCGCACGCGCCGACGTGCACGCCACCCACCCGGACGCGCCGCAGCACGCGGGCTACGTCGCCGAGGTCCGGCTCAGCGGAAAATGGGCCGACGGCGAATACGGCATCGGCGTCCTCGTGGTGATCAACGGACGGGCGGCGTTCCAGCTTTCGGCACATCGCGTCGCCTTTTTGGACGGACGCGTGGTGGCACTGGCGACCGAGCCGCTCGATGCCGCCACGGTGCTGCGCGGCTTCGCCGGCGTCTTCGCCGCGTCGCCCGCCGCCGACCGCTTCCTGGCGACGCGACAGGCTCCGGCCAAGCCGATGCCGCCGCCGTTGCCGCTGCGGGTGGCGGCATCGCGGCGCGGCCGCCCGCAGCCGATGCGGCCGCAAAAGCCGTTCGCCGATGCGCGCTAGATCGTGTAGGACATTCCGGCTGGAGCGTGCTTTCGACCGCTCCAGGGGGTTCGCGTAGATGTCGGAGACGAAGGCGAAAGAGCGCGTCCGGCTGGTCATCTGGGATCTGGACGAGACGTTATGGCACGGCACCCTGACCGAAGGTGGCGTCTCTCGCAACGAACGCGCGATCGAGGCCGTCGTCGCCCTGGCCCGACGCGGCATCCTCAGTGCGATCTGCTCGAAGAACGATCTCGAGCCGGTCAAGCGGATTCTCACCGACTGGAAACTCTGGGACTACTTCATCTTTCCCAGCGTAAACTGGGATTCCAAGGGCCCGCGCATCAAGGCGCTGGTCGAGGCGGTGCAGCTGCGCCCGGAGACGATCCTGTTCGTCGACGACAATCCGATGAACCTGAAGGAGGCGCTGCACTTCGTTCCGGGTCTGCAGGTCGCCGACGAGTCCGTCATCGACGGCATGCTCGCCGACCCGATCTTCACCGGCAAGAAAGACGACAAGCTGACACGACTCGCGCAATACAAGCTGCTGGAGACGCGCCACCAGGACCAGGCCGCCGCCGGCGACAGCGTCTACGACTTCCTGCGCAGCAGCGGCATCACCGTGGAGATCGAGCACGATATCGAGACCCATATCGACCGCGCCATCGAGCTGGTGAACCGCACCAACCAGCTCAACTTCATCAAGGCCCGCCTGCCGGAAGATCTCGAGCAGGCGCGCACCGCGCTGCGCCAGCACCTGGGCAACTTCTTCGTCCAGGCCGGGCTGGTCCGGGTTCGCGACAAGTACGGCGATTACGGCTTCGTCGGCTTCTTCGTGCAGCATCGCGGCGCCGCGTTCCAGGACCTGGCCTACTACTGCTTTTCCTGCCGCACGCTTGGCATGTATGTCGAGCTCTGGCTGTATCGCCGCCTCGGTCGCCCCAACATCAACATCTCCGGCGAGGTGCTGACCGACCTGCATGACGAGACCATCCCCTGCGACTGGATCACGCTGTACGATCCGGCCAAGGCCGACAGCCAGTCGACGCAGGCCGATATCGGCACGATGTTCATCGGCGGCGGCTGCGACCTGGAGGCGGTCGCACATTACGTCACCATCCATGCCGGCACGCTCAACCTGCGCCTGAATACCAGTCGCGCCGGCATCGAGATCCGGCGTGACCACTCGCAGATGCTGCGCTACGCGCTGGACGGCATCGACGAGTCGCGCCTGGCGCCGATGCTCGCGCTCGGCTACGCCGAGGCGGATCTGCAGCGCCCGACCGATCCGCTGCTGCATTCGCGTGTCTGGCTGCTCAGCTTCTGGGCGGACGCCTACTACCAGCTCTACCGCAATCGTCACACCGGCGACCTGGTGCCGTTCTCGCCCGCCTCGCTCGGGCACACCAACCTGTTCGACCTGCCGGACGCCGAGATCGCGCATCGCAATCCGACCGAGGACGCCATCGCCGCCATCGCCTACCTGCGCGAGAACTACGAACCGGTCGGACGCATCGAGGAAGACCGCTTCAAGGACAATGTCCGCGCCATCCTGCGCGTCGCACCCGACGACACGCAGGTGCTGGTGCTGCTGATGGGCGAGCAGCCCTTCTCCGGCATGGAGGACCTCGCCGAACGGCATCGTCAGCATAACCGCTGGCTGTCCGATCTGCTGCCGGAATTTCCGGCCGCGACGGCGCTGCGCATGGACGACTACGTCGCCAAGCCGGAGGATCTGACCGGCCCCACGCATTTCGAGCGCCTGGTCTACCAGCGCCTGGCGATGCGCGTGATCGAGATCGCCCGCGAGGTCGGCGCGGCGACCGTCCCCGAACCGGCAGCACCCCTCGGCGCCAAGTGGTATTTCGCCATCACCCGCACCACGCTGGACGCCGATCCCGACCAGGGCTTTCGCGATTGCATCCGCACCGCGGTGGCCTCGGCCAGGCGCCATACCAACCTGCGTGCGCACATGCTCTATGACGGACCGGAGGACGATTTCACCGCCGAGATGCGCGCGGCCGGCGTCACCGTCGTGCTGCACCGGATCAGCTTCCACGACGCGCTGCGTCGCGCCCAGGAACAGCAGCGGCCGGAATGGCCGGAATACATGAAGACCGCCGAGGGCGCCTTCATGCGCCTCGATATCGGCCTGATCGAGACCGAGGAGACGCACGTCCTCTATACCGACTGCGACGTCATGTTCGAGCAGGCGATCGATATCGGCCATCTGCGCCCGGACCTGTTCGCGATCGCACCGCAGTTCGACCGCAACGCCTTCTACGACGACGTCAATTGCGGGGTGATGATCCTCAACGTCGAGCGCATGCGCCGCGATCGCGGCGCCCTAATCGAGTTCATGTGCGAGAACTTCGCCCGCGTCGGCGGCTACGACCAGGAACTGCTGCAACTGTACTACAAGGGGCGGTGGGATCCGCTATCGCCGATCTATAACTGGAAGCCGCATTGGGGCCCGCAGCCGAACGCCCGGATCGTGCATTTCCACGGGCCCAAGCCGGCGGCGGCGGCCAAGCTGCTGCACGACTCGCATTATCGCAGCACCGATCCGGTGTTCCAGGCCTGGCGGCACTGGTTCTTCGTCGCACCTGCGGGCTATGATCATTACGTCCGACGCTGGAACGCGGTGCTGTCCGAAAGCACCATGCCGGAGTAGTCTCGGCCCTCACCACCCGACACGGCGCAGCAGCGTCACACCGACCAGAAAGGAGCTGCGTGCGATGAAAGTGCTGATCTGCAGCGGCGGTCGCTACGAGTCGCAGGCGAATGCGCAGGTGCGCAGCTCGATCATGGATGGCTGGATGGAGTATCTCGGCGACGACAACGTCCTCGCCGCCAACATCAGCGGTGCCGCCGCCGTCGTCGCCCAGATGCAGCCGGACATCGTCATCGGCATCGGCTCGTACCTGCCGGAGAGCACCTATTTCGGCGAGGTCAGCCGCGAGGCGCGGCGGCTTGGCTGCGCCACCGTATTCTGGGCGACCGAGGATCCCTACGAACAGGACGCGCACTACCGCATCGAGCACGACTTCGACGCCATCTTCTCCTGCGATCATTGGGGGGTCAATTTCTACACCCATCCGCATGCCTTCCACCTGCCGCTCGCCGGCTGCCACAAGCGCCACTACATGCCGATCAGCGCCAGCCGCGAGAAGACCATCGACGTGATGTTCTGCGGCGTCGCCTTCACCAGCCGACAGGAGGTGGTCGAGGACCTGCGCTCCAGCCTGTACGGCCTCGATCTGTGCTTCATCGGTCCCGGCTGGGGCAAGTTCGGCCATGGCTTCTCGGACCGCCGTATCGACAAGTCCCAGCTCATCGAGCTCTACCAGAAATCCAGGATCGTGCTGAACCTCGGTCGCAGCCTGCATTTCGAGAACCGGCGCTACATGATCACGCCCTCCTCGCCGGGGCCGCGCACCTTCGAGACCGCGCTCGCCGGCTCGGTGCAGCTGTTCCACGAGGACACCTACGAGCTGCGACGCTACTTCAGCCGCGACGAGGTGCCATGCTTCTCCAACCCGGTCGAGTTCGATCGCCTGTTGGAGTATTACCTGTCCGAGCCCGAGCGCGGCCTGCGCACCGCCGAGCTCGCGCAGAAGCGGGCGCTCAGCGAACATACCTATGCGCATCGCGCGAGACACGTCGTCGACACGCTGGAACGGCATCAGCTCATCCGCAGCCGCGTCCTGACCTGAAGAGGTTTCCAAAGGCGAGCCTTTGGCGGGGTTTGGGGCGGAGCCCCAACCTTGCCCCTCGATCCGCACTGCCAAAGGGCCCGGCATGACCGTCATCTACAACACCAACTTCACGCACAACCCGAACTCCTACCTGACGCTCGCGGTGCTCGACGCCGCGCGGCAGACCTTCGGGGATGCGAGCGTGGTGCTGGCCGACAACCGCACGCTGGTACCGCTCGCCGCCGGCGGCACCCACGACGTGCTGATCTGCATCGACGGCCAGCGGCTGCATGAGGGGCTGCTGCGCCGGGTGCGGCACGCCTTCCGCACCATGGTGCTGTGGCTGTTCGAGGACCCGTTCATGCTGGACTACAACATCCAGAACATGGACCTGTTCGACCACATCTTCACCAACGATCCGGCCTGCGTCGACGCCTACGGCGGCAAGGGACGCTACCTTCCGCTCGCCGCCAGCCACCGCTTCCATTTCCGTCCGGTCAAGGAAGATGCAGCGCTCGACTACGACATCTTCTTCGCCGGCACCATGTGGCCGAACCGCATCCAGAGCCTGCGCCGGGTGGTGAACGCGTTTCCCGAGGCGCGCCTGAAGCTGGTCTGCCCGACCAACGAATACCTGCCGCCGCTGCCGTCGGATCTCGCGCGTCTGGCCATCCAGTGGCCGATCAGCCACGAATCCTTCATCGATTTCGCCAATGCCAGCCGCGTCACCCTGACCATGTTCCGCGACTATGCCAGCCACGGCGATGTCGGCCAGGCGACGGCGCCGGGGCCGCGCCTGTACGAGCTCGGCCTGAGCGGCACCGCCCAGGTGGTGGAATGCGGCGACGCCATGGACCGGGCGCATTTCGACGCCGTCGGCGGCGTCGAGGTGGTGCGCGATCCAACCGACCTCGTCGGTGCGATCCGCCGTCTGCTGCACGACCCGTCGCTGCGCGCCGAACGCGCGCTGCAGACGCAGCAGCAGGTCGCCGCCGGCCAGCTCTATACCCACCGCCTGGAGCAGGTGCGCGCAGCCACCGGAGGCAGCTTCGGCGTGCAGGCCGCGCCGACGGTCCCGAGGAGTGCCGGCAGCCGCAAGCTGCGCGTGCTGATGTGCACGCATTCGACGATCCACCGCAACGAGTGGGGCGGCGTCGAAGTGTATCAGCAGACCCTGTCGGCGATGTTCGAGCGCGACGTCGAGATGTTCTTCTGGCTGCGTCGCGACGGCCAGTGCCACCTGATGGACGATCGCGGCCTCGTGCTGGAGCGTTTCGACATGCACGAGATCGGCTGGCTCGACAGCCTGACCGATGCGCCGGAGGAAGTCGCGTTCGCCAACGTGCTCGGACAGTATGGCTTCGATCTGGTGCATTTCCAGCATCTCGGTCATCACGCCGCCTCGCTGCCGATCATCGCCAAGGCGGCCGGCGTCGGCACCATCTTCTCGGCGCACGATTTCTTCCTGGTCTGCTCGCGCTACAATCTGCTCAACCACGAGCAGGTGTTCTGCGACATCGGCTACAAATCGATCAGCGCCTGCGACATCTGCCTGCGTATCGCCGAGAACATCCCGGCCGGCGCGCAGCAGACCCGGCGCGCCTTCATGGTCGAGGTGATCCGCTCGATCGACGTGGTCCTGTTCGGCACGCCCTACTCCGAATGGCTGACGATGCGGATCTATCCGGAGCTCGCCCATCGGCGCCGCGCCGTGCTCGGCGTGCCGATGCCGGGCAGCGTGGCGGTCGAGAAGCCGCCGTCGCGCATCGAGGTGGAGGACGCGCCGCTGCGCATCGCCGTGGTCGGCAACTTCCTGCGCTCCAAGGGCGCCGACACGATCATGAGCGTGATCGAGGAAGCCAACCCGCAACTGTTCCGCTTCCACCTGCTCGGCAACGCCGAGGCCGCGTACGCGGAGGTGTTCGCCCGCTGGGACAAGCCGAACGTCACCTATCACGGCCGCTACGCGCCCGGCGACCTGGCGCAGGTCGCGCAGGCGGACGTGGCGCTGCACCTGTCGATCTGGCCCGAGACCTACTGCATCTCGATGTCCGAGATCTGGCAGGCCGGCCTGATCCCGATCGTCAGCGATATCGGCGCGTTCAGCGACCGCGTCGCGCACGGCGTCAACGGCTTCAAGGTCGGCGTCGGCGATACCAGCGCGGTGCTCGACCATCTGGAGGTGCTGCGCGCGAGCCCGGCCACGCGTCGCGCGATCCGCGCCAATATCGGTCCGCATCTCTGGACCGACTATCGCGGCTACGCGACGGCGCTGCTGGAGATCTACCGCTCGGTCGCGCCGGCGCGACCGCTCGGCGATGTCGGTCTCGGCCTGGATGCCGGGCAGGTGCACCTGCTGCCGCATCCGAACTGGAAGGTGCTGGCGCCGCCGCGGCACATCTTCGATCCGAGCCGCCGCTCCGGCGTGCGACTGGAACTGCCGCAGACCATCCAGGACTGGAGTCATGTCCAGGGCTCCGAGGTCTATATCGACGCGGTCTGCGGACAGACGCCGGCGATGCTCGAACGGGACGGCTTCGATGCGGCCGACACGCTGCATGTCAGCGGCTGGACCTTCGTGCCGAACATCCGCGTCGGCGGCCAGGTGGTGCTCGCCCTGGTCGCGGAGGCCGGACCGGTCATCTTCTTCTCGGCGTCGCGCGACATCCGCGACGACATCATGTCGAACTTCCCGGCAGCACCGCGCCGGTCCGGTTTCGCGGGACAGATCGCGCTGCGCGGCAAATGGTGCGAGGGCACCTACCGGGTCGCCATCATCAACAGTTTCGGCGATCGCGCGGCCTTCTGCCTGACCGCGCTGCAGGTCGAGCTCGAGGCCGGCCAGGTCAGGGCCGCCAGCCTCGTTCCGCCGTCGAACGAGTCGATCATCCGGGCCTTCTATCGGGTGGCGCAGCAGACCGGCGAGGATCGCGGCATCGCCCTGTCCCGCCTGCCGATCAAGTCCGACGCCTGGCGCCCCGGACAATCGCTGCGACATCATATCGACGGGATCTGCGAGGATGCCGAGCCGGAATCGTCGCTTCGCGAACTGCCGACCGATCGGTTCCGGATCCGCGGCTGGGCGTACCTGCCAGGCGCCGGGCTGGCCGGGCGGATCTATGTCGGGCTGGTCGACGTCACGAGCGGTATCCGGATCCTGCTGCCGACCGCGCGCGAGGTGCGCGGCGACCTCGCCACCTATTTCTCCGACGCGCCGCTCTGCGGCGGCTTCAGCACCGAGTACGCGCTCGATGCCGGCTGGCATGACGGCGACTATGCCTGCGTGCTGGTCAACCTCGTCGGCGGCGCGGCATCGAGCCAGGTGACCGGACACGAGCTCACCGTGCAGGGCGGCCGCATCACCGGCCTGGTCAAGCGCGAGCCCGGCGGCGCCCGCGTCGAGCAGGTGCAGGCGGCGCTGCGTGCGACGACCTCAGCGGCGCCGCCGGCTCCCGCATTGTCGGTGCCGGAGGTTTCGGCGCCCGTCGTGCGAGAGGGGCGTCGCAAGGCGGTGGGACGATAGGCAAGCCGAAGCCTGGGCTCCGCCCAGACCCGCAAAGGGCCTCAGGCCCTTCGATCCCATGACTATGCAAATGGATTCTCAAGGCTGCGCCTTGAGCGGGTCCAGGGCAGCGCCCTGGCCTTTACGGGTCAGACGCGCGTACGCAGCGCCACGCTGCCGAGCGTGCGCAGGATCCGCGTGGTCGCCTTGAGCGTGCCGCGCAGGTTGCCGGCGACCTTGGACTGGCCGGCGATCCGGCGTCGGTACGGCATCTGCACCTCGAGCACGCGCAGCTTCGCCTGCGCCGCCCGCATCTGCATCTCCAGGTTCCAGCCATAGGTCATCTCGCGCATGCCCAGGCCTTGCAGCACGTCCAGGCGGATGGCGCGAAAGGCGCACATGTCGCGATAGCGGGTGCCGGTCAGCACGCCCACCGCGGCCCCCACCAGGTGACCGGCCAGCACCTGGTGCAGCCCCATGCTGCCCGGCTCGCGGCCGGCGTGGCCGCGCTCGGCGAGCACGAAGTCGGCGCTGCCGTCCCGCACCGGTCCGATGATCCGGCCGGCCAGCTCGCCCGCATCGCTGCCGTCACCGTCGAGGAACAGCACGATCCCGGCGCCAAGCGCCGCCGCGCGCTCGACGCCGCTCTGGCAGGCGCGTCCGTAGCCGCGTCGCGTCTCGACCACCACCTCGGCGCCGGCGGCGCGGGCTTCGGCGACGGTGCCGTCGGTGCTGCCGCCATCGACGACGAGCACGAACGCGATCAGGCCGCGCGGCAAGCGGGCGACGGTGGGGCCGATCGCGCCCTCCTCGTTGAAGGCCGGGATGATCGCCGCCACCCGCATCGGCTCAGAGGCTCCAGCGCAGGCCGCAGCCCTGGCAGGGTCGCGGCGGCGCATCGCCGAGCAGGTTCTGACGGAATTCCTGGTAGGCGGCGCCGTTCCAGATCTCGCGCAGGGTCTGCTGGGTGGCGTCGCCGAGCGTGTAGGTCTCGTAGCCGCGCGCCGAGAACGGGGCGATGCAGCACGGCAGCGCGCGTCCGTGCGCGGTGAAGTACATCAGCGACCAGGGCCTGCGGCAGGTCGACCAGGGCTGCTCGTCGGTGGCCTTCTTCAGGCTCAGCCCCGGCTCGGTGGCGCCGGAGGCGTCGAGCGTCACGCCGAGCTCGGCCCCCAGCGCCTGCGCCCGCGCGATCGCCTCCTGCTCCTCGGCCTGGGTCTGCTCGAACAGCGAGCTCTGCACGCGCGCCATGCCGAAGCCGCTCTCGTCGAACACCAGCCGCTGCAGGTGCACCGCGCGCACCCCCATGTCGGCGGCGAGACGGACGAAATCGGGCAGTTGCTGCACCGTCTCCTTCAGGCCGGTGAGCCAGAGCGAGACCGCCGGCGTGCTGGCGCCGGTCTCCGCCTGGTAGCGCGTGAGCAGGCGCACGTCGCGGACGATGCGGTGGAAGAAGTCCTTGCCGCGGACCAGCTTGTAGGTGGCGGCGTCGGCGGCGTCGACCGAGACGCGCAGCTCGTCCAGCCCGGTCGCCACCAGCTCGGGGAACTTGCGCGGGTTGAGCAGGGTGCCGTTGGTGTTGAACAGCACGTGCACGCCGCGATCCTTCAGGTAGCGGATCATCCGCGGCAGCGCGCGCACCAGCATCGGCTCGCCGACCCCGTGCAGCACGGCGCGCGCCAGGTTGGGCACCTGATCGACGATGCGGGTGAACAGCTCCCAGCTCATGTCGGCCGGCGGCTCCAGCGCCTCGAAGGTGCGTGGGCAGGTCTCGCACAGCAGGTTGCAGCGGTTGGTGACCTCCAGGTACAGGCAGACCGGCGGCGTGGTCGCCTGGGTGGCGCGTTCCGGTCCGACCCGTTCGAAGTAGCGCTGCTGGTCGGTCGGCTGCTGGTCGGTCGGCTGCAGGGTGATCGACATCAGGAATTCCTCACAGGGGCGGACCAGGCTGGCGCCTGGCGAAGCGAGGCGCGAGCGAGCCGGTCGCGCACGGCCAGCAGGATCACCGGGACGAATACCAGGGCGCGCCAGAAGAACGGATCGCGCCACGGACTCAAGTCGAGCAGCAGCGGCGCCACCGACAGCCAGAGCAACGCCGCAGACGGTGCAATCGTCGCGAACAGTGCGAGATACGGATAGTACCACGAGTAGTGCGGGCTGAGCAGCAGCATGAACGCACCGGCAAGCCCTCCGGCCTGCGCGCAGACGCGGACCGTGTCGGCCGCCGGCGCCATCGCGGCGCCGCGGGCAACGATCGCCATCGCCAGAGCGAGCAGCCCGACGGCGCAGGCCAGCAGGTAGAGCGTCGGCGCCCAGCCCGGCAGCGGGAGCAGCTCGCCGAGCCCGTCGAGCAGCCAGATGCCGCCGCCGCGGCCGGTTCCCTCCTCCTGGCCGTAGCGTACCAGGAAGCCGAACACCTTCCAGCCGACATCGAGGTAGCAGGCATACAGCCCGAGCACGGTCGCGGCGAAGGCGAGCGGCGCCCGCCAGTTGCCGGGACGCGACCAGGGCCGCCACAGCGCCGGCGCGATCGCCAGCGGCAGGAACTTGACCAGCGTCGCCATGCCGAGCGCGGCGCCGGCGAGGCTGTCCCGCCCGCGCGCCCGGCAGAGCAGGCAGGCCGCGATCAGCCCGGCGGCGGCGGCATCGACGTGGCCGTTGCCGGCGAACGCCCAGACCGCCAGCGGATTCCAGGCATAGACCAGCACGCGCGCGTCCGGCAGTCCGGCGATGCGCAGCAGCCCGACCAGGCAGGCCACGGCGAGGCACTCGAAGCCGACCATGGCGAGCCTGAAGGCGCGCACCGACTGGCCGAGTGCGGCGATCGCCCGATAGATCACCTGCGCCATCGGCGGGTAGATCGTCGGCGCATAGGTGCGCCGGTTGATGTGCGGGTAGATCGTCGCGTCGCGCAGCCAGGCCAGCTGGCTCTCCACGTCGCGGCAGCGGTCCAGACGCATCCGTTCCCGGGCCTCGTCGAGCTCGGACTCCGAGGCACCCAGCGCTCGGCAGTCGGCGATCCACCGCGCGGTGTAGACCTCAGACCGCGAAGGGCTCGGCGCGGCCACCTGCTCGGCGTTGACGACCCCGCCGCCGGGCCGCAGGCCGTCATGGACGCGGGCCCTCAGCC
>CAXUCM010000011.1:0-11081 GCA_964249315.1 uncultured Acetobacteraceae bacterium
CGCCTGGCGTCGGGGTCGAGTGCGACCGCCTCGCCGTGCCTGCGCTCGATCCGGTGCGTCCGGTAGAACGCGTCCTCGCGCAGGGGCGGCACCGCGTCCGGCGGCATCGCTCCCTGCAGCACGAACTTGCTCAGCGCGGTGCGGTCGTACGGCTCGCCCGGCTCGGAGCCGAGCAGCACGATGCGGCCGGAGAAGCCGAACTCGCGCAGGGCGCAGGCGCCGGCGGTGCCGGCCGCACCCGCGCCGAGGATCAGCATGGTGCGCGCGTCGGCCGGCGCAGCCTGCGTCGTCGCGGCGGCGAGCGGCTCGGGCGAGACCAGCACGGCGCCGTTCTCGATCGCCACCGGATAGCGGGTCAGCGGGTCGAGCGCCGGCGGCTCCAGCAGGGCGCCGTCCTGCAGTCGGAACGTCGCCTTGTGCCACGGGCAGATGATGCGGCCGTCGCAGACCGCGCCCTGCTCCAGCGGGGCGCCGGCATGCGGGCAGGTGGCGCCGAAGGCGCGCACCGTGTCGCCGTCGCGCACCAGCAGGATCTTGACCTCGCCGAGCTGGACGGTGACCGGCCGGTCCAGGCTGTCGAGCGTTGCGACTTGCTGCATGATGTGCTCCTGCTACCCTCGATTCGAGCGCGGTAGCGGCCGGCCGGTTGCGCCGGCATCAGGAGTGTCAGATGCGGCCATGGACGGTGACGGCGAGCCTGCTCGTGCTTTCGGGCGGCGTCCTGGCGGCAGCGCCCGCGCAGGCGCAGCTGATGGATAGCCTGAAGGGGGCTGCCGGGCTCGGCCAGAGCGGCGGCTCCGGCGGCGGCCTCGGCGGCATGTCGATGCCGTCGGTCGGCTCGGCGAGCAGCGGCAACGTCGCCGGGGTGCTGCAATACTGCATGCGCAACAACTATCTCGGCGGCGACAGCGGCGCCGCCTCGACCGAGACCGGGCTGCTCGGCAAGCTCGGCGGCGGCGCCACCTCCAGCAGCCAATACAGCGCCGGCAGCCAGGGCACGCTGGAGTCCGGCGGCCAGAACGTCAGCCTCGGCGGTGGCGGCCTGAAGGGCAAGCTCACCCAGAAGGTCTGCGACCAGGTGCTCAAGCACGCCAAGTCGCTGATCTAAGGCCAGGGCTCTGCCCTGGACCCGCTCAAGGCGAAGCCTTGAGAATCCATTTAGAGGTTTCCAAAGGCGAGCCTTTGGCGGGGCTTGGGGCGGAGCCCCAACCTTGACCCTTCGTAAATCGGCATCGACGCACGATGGTATGAGTCCGATGATGGTCTTCTCGCGCAGCCTACTGGCTCTGTTCCTGCTGGCGGCCCCCGCCGCTCGCGCGGCCGACCCGGGAGCGCCGCCGAGCGCGATCGTCCCGGTGATCGATCACTATCACGGCGTCGCCGTCACCGACCCGTATCGCTGGCTCGAGGACGGTGCCGATCCGCGCGTGCTGGCCTGGTCCGACGCGCAGAACCGGCGCACGCGCGGCGTCCTCGACGCCCTGCCGGTGCGCGCGGCGCTGCATGCGCGCATCCTGGCGGCGGCCTCGCGGACGTCGCCGTCCTACCACGCGCTGACGGTTGCCGGCGGCCGGCTGTTCTCGCTCACCACGCAGCCGCCGAAGCAGCAGCCGATGGTCACCGTGATGCCGGTCTCCGGCGATCCCGCGGCCGGGCACGTCGTGGTCGATCCGAACGCGCTCGATCCCGCCGGACAGACCGCGATCGACTGGTTCGTGCCCGCGCCGGACGGCAGCAAGGTGGCGGTGTCGCTGTCGCGCAACGGCAGCGAGGACGGCGCGGTGCACGTGTTCGACGTCGCCACCGGTCGCCAGGTCGGCGAGGTGGTGCCGCGCGCGCAATATCCGACCGCGGGCGGCAGCCTGGCCTGGAAGGCGGACAGTTCCGGCTTCTGGTACACGCGCTACCCGGGTGCCGATCGCCCCGAGGCCGAACGGCATTTCTTCCAGCAGGTGTACTACCACGCGCTCGGCAGCGACCCGGCGCAGGATCGCTACGTGCTCGGCCACGACTTCCCGCGCATCGCCGAGATCGCGCTCGATGCCAGCCAGAACCCGAACGCGGTGCTGGTCTCGGTCGCCAACGGCGATGGCGGCCAGTTCGAGCATTTCGTGATCGCGCCGGGCGGCAGCCCAAACGGGCGCATCACCCAGGTCACGCATTTCGAGGATGCCGTGGTCGCCGGCGCGATCGGACCGGACGACCGGCTCTACCTCGTCTCCAAGCGCGATGCGCCGCGCGGCAAGCTGCTGTCGCTGCCGCTGTCCGACCTCGCGCTCGCGCACGCGAAGCTGCTGGTGCCGGAGGGCCCCGGCGCGATCCAGGGCGGCGGCGAGTTCGGCGGCGTGCCGGTGGTGGTGACCCGCACGGCGCTGTATCTGCGCGAGCTCGTCGGCGGTCCGTCGCAGGTGGCGATCTTCGCGCATGACGGCACCCCGCGCGGACGCATCGGGCTGCCGCCGATCGCCGCCGTGGACGAGCTCGAGGCCACCCGCGACGGTCACGTGCTCTACGGCGTGCAGACCTATCTCACCCCCTATCACTGGCTGTCGTACGACGAGGCCACGCGCGCGAGTGCCGCGACCCGCCTCGCCGAGACCAGCCCGGTCGGCTTCGGCGATGCCGAGGTGCGCCGAATCTTCGCGGTCTCCAAGGACGGCACGCGGGTGCCGATCAACGTCATCCGCCGCCGCGACAGCCGTGATGACGGCAGGCGGCCGACCCTGCTCTACGGCTATGGCGGCTACGGCGTCTCGATGACGCCGCGCTTCGCCGGCGAGACCGCCCGGCTCTGGCTCGATGCCGGCGGGGTCTGGGCGATCGCCAACCTGCGCGGCGGCGGCGAGTACGGCGAGACCTGGCACACCGACGGCGCTCTGACCCGCAAGCAGCACGTGTTCGACGACATGCTCGCGGCCGCGCACGCGCTGATCGCGCGCCACGTCACCGGTCCCGAGCACCTCGCCATCCTGGGCGGCAGCAATGGCGGCCTGACCATGGGCGCGGCGCTGACCCAGGCGCCGGGCCTGTTTCGCGCCGTGGTGTCGCAGGTCGGCATCTACGACATGATGCGCATCGAGCTCGACCCGAACGGCGCCTTCAACGTCACCGAGTTCGGCAGCGTCAAGGATCCGGACCAGTTCCAGGCGATGCTGGCCTACTCGCCCTACCAGCATGTCCGCGACGGCGAGCGCTATCCGGCGGTGTTCATGGCCACCGGCACGCATGACGGCCGGGTCAATCCGGCGCAGTCTCGCAAGATGATCGCCCGGCTGCAGGCGGCGACCGTCTCCGGACGGCCGATCTACCTGTCGATCAGCGACAAGGCCGGACACGGCATCGGCAGCGCGCTCAGCGTACGCGTGGACCAGCAGTCGGACACGATGGCGTTCCTGTTCGACCAGCTCGGCATGACGCTGCCGGCGTCGAGGCGCGTCGATCGGGGCTCGTGAGCCATCCGGTCCGCATCGGGGCTGAAGCATGCGGATGAGCTGGCCTACGCCGCCGCACGACTGGGCTCGATCGAGATCAACGGCACCTTCTACCGCACCGAGACGCCGACAGTGTTCGGCAAGTGGCGGGACGCGGTGCCGGCCGGCTTCGTCTTTTCGGGCGCTCGGGCCGATCCTCCGGCAGTTGCCACCGACGCGCCGGTTCGATGCCGGCACGATGCAGCGGTTTTTCGACCTGCTGCCGGAGACGCGCGACGGGATCCGCCTGCGACACGCGCTCGAAGCCCGGCATGACAGCTTCTCGTCCCCCGAGGCGCCGGCCCTGCTGCGCGCGCGCAACGTGGCGCTGGTCCTCGTCGACGGCGAGAAGATCGCCCCCGAGATGCCGGCGGATCCGCTGCTCACCGCCGACTTCGCCTATCTGCGCCTGCAGCGCACCGTCGATGCAGAGCCGCTCGGCTACACCGAGCCGGCCCTCGACGCCTGGGCCGAGCGGCTGCGCGCGATGTCGCGGCGACGCGCGGTGTTCGCCTACGTGATCGCGGGCGCCAAGCATCGGGCTCCGGCGGCGGCGATGGCGTTGATCGCGCGACTGCCTTGAGCGCCGCACCGGGCTGGTCCAAACGGGGCATCTTGCAGAACCATCCCGACAGCCCTTAGTAACGTTCGGTCGGCCATCCTGGCCGACGGATGACGTTCTCGGGGCGGGGTGCGACTCCCCACCGGCGGTGTTTGCGTCCGACGCCAGACTTTGGCGCAGGCGCATCAGCCCGCGAGCGCTCGTCGCCTTCGTGCGGCGAGGTCAAGCAGATCCGGTGTGATCCCGGGGCCGACGGTATAGTCCGGATACGAGAGAACGCGGCCATGCGCAGGACAGCCGTGCACGCGGCTGCCCACGCTTGACTGTGCGCCCCGGACGTCCGTGAGGACGGATGATGCAGCGCCTGGGTGCAGGGATCGGCAATGCCGAGGACGATGCGGGGCTCGCGCCGATCGAGCGCGGTTTTCGCGCCGCGATCGACGAGGCGGTACGGTTCGTCGGTGCCACCGCACCCAACCCGCCGGTCGGTTGCGCCATCCTCGATGCCGACGGCCGCATGCTGTCGGTGGCGGCGCACCAGCGCGCCGGCACGGCGCATGCCGAGGCGCTCGCCCTGCAGCATTGCCGCGAGGCGGGATCGCTGGCCCAGGCGAGGACCCTGGTCGTCACGCTGGAGCCCTGCAACCATACCGGTCGGACGCCGCCCTGCACCGAGGCGATCCTGGCCACGCCGATCACCGAGATCTGGGTCGGCGCCGCCGACCCGAACCCGCGCGTGCGCGGCGGCGGCGAGGGCCGGCTGCGCCAAGCCGGCCGCGCGGTGCATCGTCTGCCGCCTGACCATCCGTGCGCGCTCGATTGCGCCGCCCTGATCGCCCCGTTCGCGCGGTCGATGCGCGACGGGCGTCCCTGGATCACCGTCAAGCAGGCGCTCGACGCCTCGGGGAGCATGATCCCGCCGGCCGGCGCCAAAACCTTCACCGGTCCGGACGCCCTGCGCCTCGCGCACCTTCTGCGACGCAGCACCGACGCGATCATCACCGGCATGGGCACGATCCTGGCGGATCGTCCGCATTTCACCGTCCGCCACGTGCCCGATCACCCGGACCGCAGCCGCATCCTCGCAGTGCCCGATCGCGACGGCGGCCTGCCCGACGCCTATCGCCGCGAGGCGGCCGGGCGCGGCCTGCGTCTGGTTTCCGGCGCAGACTTCGCATCGCTGCTGCCCGAGCTGTCGCGGCAGGGCGTGCTCTGGGCGATGGTCGAGGCCGGTCCGCGCCTGCTCGCCGCGATCGAGCGCGATGAACTCTGGGACGACTGGCTGACCATCCGGCGCGATGCGCAGGGCCGCGACCGGGTCGCCACGCGAAGCCGCCGGCCGGTCTCCCCGCTTCGGCTGATCCGGGAGATCGCCGCCCCCTCGACGAAAGGAGCAGAATGTTCTCCGGAATCATAGAAGATCTCGGCCGGGTGCGGGCGGTCGAGCCCGGCGCGCAATCGGTGCGGCTGCTGCTGCAGAGCGGCTTCGCCGACTTGGCGCTCGGCGAGAGCGTGGCGGTCAACGGGGTCTGCCTCACCGTCGCCGATCTCGACGCCTCCGGCCTGGCCGGCTTCTTCGTCAGCCCCGAGACCCTCGCGCGCACCAGCCTGGGCGTGCTGCGGGAGGGCGGCCGGGTCAACCTGGAACGCGCGGTGACCCCGTCGACGCGACTGTCCGGCCATATCGTGCAGGGCCATGTCGACGGCACCGCGATCCTGGCGGCGGTCGAGGCGCTGGGCGATGCCTGGTCGCTGACGCTGGAGCTGCCGGACGCGCTGCGCCGCTACTGCGTCGAGAAGGGTTCGATCACCCTCGACGGCATCAGCCTGACCATCAACGCGATCCTGCCCGCGGCGTCACCCGGGCGCTTCGGCCTGTCGCTGATGATCATCCCGCACACCTGGGACCATACCACCCTCGGCACGCTGGCGCCCGGCGCGTCCCTGAACGTCGAGGTCGACGTCATCGCCAAATATGTGGAGCAGCTATGCCAGCGTCCGACCTGAACCTGCGTGCTCCGGACCGCTCGCTCGGACGCGCCATCGCCGCATTGCAGGCCGGGCGGATGATCATCATGGTCGATGACGAGGATCGCGAGAACGAGGGCGACCTGGTGCTCGCCGCCGAGCATGCGACGCCGGAGGCCATCAACTTCCTCGTCACCCACGCTCGCGGGCTGGTCTGCCTGTCGCTCGAGGCGGCGCATCTCGACCGTCTCAAGCTGCCGATGATGGTGCGCAACAACACTGCCCCGCGCGGCACCGCCTTCACCGTCTCGGTCGAGGCGCGGGACGGTGTCGACACCGGCATCTCCGCCTACGACCGTGCCCGTACCATCCAGGTGGTCAGCGCGCCGGATGCGCAGCCCGAGGACCTGGTCACGCCGGGGCACGTGTTTCCGTTGCGCGCGGCACCGGGCGGCGTGCTCGCGCGCGCCGGCCATACCGAGGGATCGATCGATCTGCTGCGACTGGCCGGGCTGCGGCCGGCCGCGGTGATCTGCGAGGTGTTGAGCACCGACGGCACCATGGCGCGGCTGCCCGAACTGCGCGCGTTCGCGCGCGCGCACGACCTGCCGGTCGTCAGCATCGCCGAGCTCGTGCGCTATCGCCTGGCCCTCGCCGCATCGGGCGAGCAGGGACCGTTCGCCCAGGTCGCCGACACGCTCGAGCCGGTCGGCAGCGCCCGTCTGCCGAGCGTGTTCGGCCAGTCCGGCGACTTCACCGTGCACGCCTTCCGCGACCCGCGCGACGGGCTGGAGCACGTCGCCATCGTCAAGGGCGACCCGTCCGCCGGGCCGCGTCCGCTGGTGCGGCTGCATTCGGAGTGCCTGACCGGCGATGCGCTCGGCTCGCTGCGTTGCGATTGCGGGGCGCAGCTGCAGATGGCCCTGCGCCTGATCTCCGAGAGCCCGAGCGGGGTGCTGATCTATCTGCGCGGCCATGAGGGGCGCGGGATCGGGCTGGCCAACAAGATCCGCGCCTACGCGCTGCAGGATCAGGGCCTCGACACGGTCGAGGCCAACCACCAGCTCGGCTTCGCCACCGATGAGCGCGACTGGGGGGTCGCCGCACGCATCCTGCGTCATCTCGGCATCCAGGCGCTCGACCTGCTGACCAACAATCCCGACAAGATCCGCAGCCTGCGCGGCAACGGCATCGAGGTCGTGCTGCGCGTGCCGCTGGAGATCGCGCCCAACCCGCACAACGAGGCCTATCTCGACGCCAAGCGCACCCGCATGGGCCACACGCTGCACGCGAGCGGGCCGGTGGCGGCGGAATGAACGTGGCAGACGGAGACCGCCGATGAGCAAGCTTCGACCCGAGGACATGCGGGCCGCGCACGGCCTGCCCGAGCCGCCGCGTCTGGCCCTGGTGGTCAGCCGCTTCAACACCGATATCACCGACGGACTGCGCGAGGGCGCGCGCGCCTGGCTCGGCGAGCGGTCGATCGGCGTGCGCGACGAGGACCTGTTCGACAGCCCCGGTGCCTTCGAGCTGCCGCTGATCGCGCAGAGCCTGGCACGCTGCGGCCGCTACGCCGGCGTGATCTGCCTCGGCTGCGTGATCAAGGGCGATACCGCGCATTTCGAGTTCATCAGCCTCGGCGCCGCCACCGGGCTGATGCAGGCGTCGCTGGCCACCGGCGTGCCGATCGCGTTCGGCGTGCTCACCACCTATACCGAGGAGCAGGCGATCGTCCGGTCGCGCGCCGACGCGCACAACAAGGGCCGCGAGGCGGCCGCGGCCTGCGTCGAGACGCTGATGGTGCTGCACGCGATCGCCGATGCTGGGAACACGATCACGTGATCGCTGGTGCGAGCTGAGTGACGCATCGAGTCGCGGGCGGCATGATCGCGGTTCGATCTGAGGGTTTCAGACGAGCGGGTGAGGACCTGCCATGTTCGACGCGATGCTGACGGTCGCGGTGCATCATTATGTTGCCGTGGGACTCATCGCCATTGCCGGCGGCGTGATCCTGAACCTTGCCTTTACCGCCGGGCCGGAAATCGTCGAGCAGCTCCGGATCCATAAGCTGTTTTGACATCGTCGTGCGTCGTTGCGGATGCGCTGACGGTCAAGGTCGGGGCTCTGCCCCAAGCCCCGCCAAAGGCTTGCCTTTGGAAATCTCTTGATAGGATTAGGCCGGCTGCAAGGCTCCGGCCAGTTCGGCGACCATAGTGAAGCTGGCGCGCCTGGCGTCGTGGTCGAAGATCTGTGACGCGAGCAGGAGCTCGTCCGGCTGGTGCCAGGCGATGAAGCCGTCGAGCTGGCGCCGGATCGTCGCCGGACCGCCGACCAGGGCGGCGGACAAGGCGCGCGTGATCCCGGCGGCTTCGACCGGCGTCCAGATCCCGTCCATGCTGTCGACCGGGGGCCGCAGTCTCCCAGGCGTGCCGCGACGAAGCATCATGAACTGCTGCTGCGCCGAGCTCATCAATCGCCGCGCCGCGTCGTCGCTGTCGGCGGCGAACACGTTGAGGCCGAGCATGACGTGCGGCCGCGCCAGGGTCTCGGAAGCTTCGAAGCGTTGCCGATACAGCGTCACCGCCTCGTCCATCAGGTCCGGCGCGAAATGCGACGCGAAGGCGAACGGCAGCCCGAGCATCGCGGCCAGCTGCGCGCTGTACAGGCTCGAGCCGAGCAGCCAGATCGGCACGTCCAGGCCTTCGCCGGGGATCGCGCGCACCGTCTGGCCCGGCTGCACCGGACGGAAGTAGGATTGCAGCTCGATCACGTCGTGCGGGAACCGCTCGGCGCTCGACGGATCGCGGCGCAGCGCCAGCATGGTGCGCTGGTCCGAACCGGGCGCGCGGCCGAGGCCGAGATCGATCCGGCCGGGATGCAGCGCGGCAAGCGTGCCGAACTGTTCGGCGATGGTCAGCGGGGCGTGGTTCGGCAGCATGACGCCGCCCGATCCGACGCGGATCCGGCTGGTTCCGGCCGCCACGTGGGCGAGCACCACCGCGGTCGCGGCTGACGCGATCCCCGGCATGCTGTGATGTTCGGCCAGCCAGTAGCGCTTGAAGCCGAGCCGCTCCGCGTGGCGAGCGAGATCGAGCGTGTTGCGCAACGCCAGGCTGGCATCGCCACCCTCGATGATCGGGGAAAGGTCGAGGATCGAGAACGGAACCATGCCTGTTAGCTGGGCATGCCGCCTGCTGTCGCCAAGCCCGAACTCTCCGCAATGCGAGTGGACTTGCCGGCGATTTCACCTCCATGATCCATCTCTAACGAACCAAAAACAAGTCTTGGGCGGAACCAGCCATGAGCATTGCGAACATCCTTGGAAGCAAGGGCGCGGAGATCATCCGCGTTCTTCCGGAAGCCTCGATCGTCGAAATCATCAAGATCCTCGGCGAGCGTCGCATCGGCGCCGTCCTGGTGATGGACGGGGTCGGCAAGCTGCTCGGCATCCTGAGCGAGCGCGACATCATCTCGGCACTTGCCCGGCACGGCACCGCGGCACTGGAGCAGGCTGCCGCGAGCCTGATGACGCAGGCGCTCTGGACGATCTCGCCGGAGGGCAGCACCGCCGACGCCATGCGCATCATGACCGACCACCGGGTGCGCCACCTGCCGGTGATCGAGGATGGCGTGCTCGTCGGTCTCGTCAGCATTGGCGACATCGTCAAGGCGCGGCTGGATCAGCAGGCGAACGAGGTGGAGAGCCTGCGGGCCTATGTCGGCGGGATGCACTGAGGGCGCGTAAGGCCAGCCCCTGCCCACTGATCCGCTTCGCGGCTTAAACGCTCAAGGCGTCAAGCCGGCCTTGCTTCATTGGTAGCCGCAGCCGGATTCGAACCGGCACGCCCGAAGGCAAGAGATTTTAAGTCTCCTATGTCTACCGTTCCACCATGCGGCCGCACTCGCGTGATAGCTGCGGGCGCCGCGGCTTTCCAGCCTGGAGCGCTTTCCGTTCGCGTTCGCTCACGGAACCCGCTCCAGCTTGTTGTTTGGCGAGCATCTTTATCCAACCGAACGATCCCAATCGCTTGGATGATGCTCTAGCCGGTGCGCAGCAGCGCCGGTCCGTGCAGACGCAGCCACGTCTCGGCGCGCTCGCGATAGGGCGTGAGCTGCGCTACCTGCGCCCAGAACTGCCGCCCATGATCCAGATGGCGCAGATGCGCGAGCTCGTGCGCCACCACGTAGTGCTGCACCTCCGGAGGCGCCATCACCAGGCGCCAGCTGAACATCACCACCCCGTCCGAGGAACAACTTCCCCAGCGGCTGCTGGTATCCTTGATCACCAAGCGCCGCGGCCGCAGTTCGGATGCGGCGGCGATCGCCTGCGCGCAGGCGGACAGCGCGGTCCTTGCCTCGATGCGCAGGAAATCCAGCAGGCGCCTGGCAAGAAAGGCGCGCTCGCCGCTGACCCGGATCTCGCCCGCCTCGACCCAGACGCCGCGCCGCGCCTGCGGCATCGCCCGGATCACGTGCGGCACGCCATGCAGCGATATGGTCTCGCCGCAGGCGAAGACGATCTGTCCCGGCAGGGCGGCGAGCTTGCCGGCGACCCAGCCCGAATGGGTACGAAGCAGCTCCAGCCCGGCCTCGCGCGCGGCGCGCGGCGGCAGGGTGATCACGACCGTGCCGGCACGGGTGTCGATCCGCAGCGAGATCCGACGCGCCTGACGCGAGCGGCGCCAGCGCACCCAGGTCTCTCCCGTCGGCAGCAGCAGCATCTCCGAGACCGGCGGTACCGTCGGGCGGCTCGCACGGACGCGGGCCGGACCCGCCGTGGCCCGGGCCGGCAGTCTGCTCACGAAGGCTCCGCCGATGTGCCGGGACGCCGGGTCACACGGGGCGGCAGCGGCGTTCTGCGTGGCGACTGGCCCGGCCATTCGACGACGTGATGCTCGAGCGGCCCCGCCTGGCGCTCGCCGACGACGCGGCCCTGCACCGAGACCCCGGCCTCGTGCACGCTGTCGGCACGGCCGGAGACCAGCGGGTGCCACCAGGCGAGCCCGCGACCCTCCTGCAGCCGCCGGTAGGCGCAGCTCGGCGGCAGCCAGTCGATCTCGGGCAGCGTCGCCGCGGAGAGC